>CAYIUZ010000107.1:0-3551 GCA_964366705.1 uncultured Gammaproteobacteria bacterium
CACAAGCTTTTTCAAAACTTCCAAAGCCATAGGCAAATTTTTCTCGAGAGATAAACGCGAAACAGTGAGCAAAATAAAGTGCCATCCGAAACGTGCATGGAGATCGAAAGTGACTTTTGAATTTTCAATTCGATTTTTGTCTACATAAATCGGTAAAACTGAAATGTTTTGAGATTTTATAGAAAATTCTTTGGAAATTTTCTCGCTCAATGAAGAACTGACAACTCGTATACTGTCCGCATGTTTGATAACCTTACGAGCAATTATTTTTCTTATTTTATTTAAGAACCCAGAAAAATATGGGGAGAAAGAATCTGTATGAAGTTGAACCTCTAATGGAATACGCCATTTATTTTTGACTATAAGCCCTGCTCGCCCACACTCAAATGGATCTTGAGTAGTGATAACTGATTTTCCTCTGATGAACTTTTTATCGAAAACAATCTTCTTGCCCAAGCATGCAGCCCCACTCGAACGAAACCATTTTGATGATGAATTTGTTGGGTAAACCCAAACATTTTTGTCTAATACTGTATCTTTAAGTTTATGAGAAGAATCAGAAAGCAAAACTATATGAAGCTCTTCGACCAATCCCCCATATTCCTTCATTCTCTCCGAAACTGCGCTACCCGCAGTGAGAATTTGTCTATCACTACTAATCATTAAAACCTTAAGATCTTTTGGTTCCATTTAGCTATTATATCAGAATAATTAAGCGTTTTTAAGAACATTAGCAATTTCTCGAAGCATTCTTTCTTCACCAAAGAAATCCAATTTTTCTTTGCCTTTTTCTACGTACTTATCCGCAATTTCCTTATTTTTTAGGAGATTAATGATAGATCTTTTAATAGTTTCTTTATCATTATATTTGAACAGTTCTCCATTCAAGCCCGTATCAATAACTTCTATATTTCCACCAGCATCACTACATAAAATAGGTGTTTCTAAATATAAAACCTCCAAAAGTTGGTGAGAAAGTCCTTCGTATGAAGTATTGAGCACAAACAAATCAGATGCTTTTATATATTCAAACAAATCATTCTGTTTCATTTTGCCCGTAAGAACGACTGAATCTTCCACACCATTTTTCTTCACACAACTGGCTAGATAATCTTTGTCTGGTCCATCTCCAACAATATAAAGCTTCGCATCAGGAATCTCTTTAATAATTTCCGGCATTAGTTTAATCAAAGTATCAAAACCCTTCCAAGACACTAATCTGCCTACAGAAATAATCATAGGGAAATTTATATTAAACTTTTTCCTCATCTCTTCTTTGGTTCCATTGAAATCTATGGCATGAAAAGCGTTATAAATTACTTGGATTTTATCCCCCTTAATACCCCAATTCACTAAAATTTTCTTTAAATAATTAGAAGGTACTATAATTTTGTCTGCGTTGTTGGTTACAAAAAATTGAATACGTTTGAGCATCCTTACTTGCCATGAATATTTTTTATATCCAACTGAAAACTCATCAAGTAAATCAGTTACTCCGTATCTCTGTGTGCCTTGTTCCCAAGCGTAATCCCCAACAATTTTAATATAGAACTTTTTCCTTAAAACTCTTGCGGTAAAAAAAGCTGGTAATCCTACTGATACTGGATCCTGAGCATAAATTATATCTACATCAAAACTAGAAAAAAAAACTTTAAAAAAGTAAATAATATGTCTAATTACTTTAGGATATTTTATAACTGATCCGAAATTTTGTATTCTGACATCAATTCCTCTTGTTGGGAGCTTGTCTAAAAGTAATTTGGAATATGTGGCTGGACCACCGATTTGAGGAGGAAAAATACCAGTACAAATAAGTACTTTTTTCATCATCTTTTATTGCTTAGCTTTGTCTAGTTTGGATAGCCACTTCTCATTTTTCAAATATCAATCAATGAAGGTGCCCACACCTTCCTTGATTGGGACTCTTGGGGAAAAATCTGTAATTTTCTTTATTTTTTTTATGTCTGAACTCGTTTCAGGCACATCAGCAATATGCATTTTAGCATTTTTAATTTTTGCTTTTTTCCCTATCTTTTTTTCAATAATTGATACTAAATTCTTCACATTAGTTGGAGCGCCTCCGCCCAAATTAAAAACTTGAAATCTAGTCATGGGTTTCATATTTAACAAACGAATTATCGGTTCAACAATGTCGTTAATGTAAGTAAAAGACCTACTCATATTCCCATTATTAAACAAAGTAATTTGTTTGCCAGCTATAATATTTTTTGTGAAATTAAACATAGCCATGTCAGGTCTACCCCACGGTCCATAAACAGTAAAAAACCTTAATCCTATCATTTCAATATTAAAAAGATGTGAATATGAATGCGCCAGTAATTCATTTGCTTTTTTAGTGGCGGCATATAAAGAAAGTGGGGTATCTGTTCTATCAGTTTCAGAAAATGGTGTTTTTGTATTATTACCATAAACAGAACTCGATGATGCATAAAGCACTTTTTTAACTCCGTACTCTCGTGCAGCTTCAAATATTGATAGGGTGCCGATATAATTTGATCGAGCATAGACCCAAGGATTTATTAACGAATATCTAACTCCAGCTTGAGCAGCAAGATGAATAACTTTGTCTGGTCTTTCATTTTTAAAAATTAAATTAACTTTCTTTGGCTCTCCTATATCTACTTTATAGAATTTATATTTAGGAAACTTTTTTAATATGGCGTTCCTTTTAACCTTGAGACGAGGGTCGTAGTAATCATTTAAATTATCTAGACCAACAACATCATAGCCGTCGGTTAACAATCTAAAGGCTGTATGAAAACCTATAAATCCGGCTGTACCAGTGACTAAAATCTTCATAATTTAAGCATTTTATCACATATTTTAGATGTTTTCGAATATTCGTTTTTTCATTTGGTCGGCGATGAGATTCCACTCATATTTTTCTTTGACCATACGACTTGCGGTTTCTACAAGTTTCAATTTGAGTTCCGGATTATCAATAAGTTTCTTCACTTGTTCTGCAATACTCTTTGGGTTCTTCACTTCACAAAATAGTCCTGTCTCTCCGTCTTTTAGAAAATCTACAATTCCTCCAACTGGTGTAGCTATGACTGGAAGTCCAACAGCCATGGCTTCTATGAATGAATTCCCCATTCCTTCTGACAATGATGGACGAATGAAAATGTCAGCTTGATGCAGATAATCTGGAATCTTTTCTGGCGAAATTAATCCAAGAAATTGAACTCTGTCCTCCAAATTATTATTTTTTGCTTTCTGTTTTAATTTTTGTTCAAGAGGACCGGTGCCAAGAATTTCGAGCTGAACATTCTCGGGTAAATATTTCAGAGCCTCAATAATATCTCCCACCCCGTTCTTCTCTACCAAACGAGATGTGGTGATTAATGTAATTTTATCTTTGGTCAACACCGAGTGTTGACCAATTTCAAATTTATTTATATCTACCCCATTTGGGATAACTTCAATCCGACCTTTGTATCCAAGTCTCCTGGCGCGCTCGGCCAAGTAATGACTAATAACAGTGAGAATATCTGTATGCTTCAGGGCCAATCTCCAAGATAAATCAATCA
>CAYIUZ010000108.1:0-3548 GCA_964366705.1 uncultured Gammaproteobacteria bacterium
TTGGCACAGGCAGAATATAGCATTTAGAAAAAAAGGATTCAAGGGGAACTTCTGGAAGAGGTTATTATTAGATAAGATTTAATCCCTGGAAGTCTCCGTTTTCTGGAGTAATTTTTTTAACCTCACCTTTTGATCCATAACCATACATCGAATTTTCAATATAAGAATTTTCATATTCATCATCCAGACCAAACCAGTGACCTAGTTCATGGATCATAATATTTTCGGCATTATAATTTGTTGATGAGCAAGTCGTGCTCCAGGTTATTCTATTATTCATGATAGTATCTACCTCTGCTACAATTCCTGATGCTGTGTAATACCAGACTGATGTTACTCCTAAAGTAGTTCCTGAGGTTCTACCCCAAGCAATTATATTTTGCCCGTCATATCTAGCCCTATTTGTAGATGTTTGGCCTGTGTAATTTAGATTTGGTCTTGCAGAAGTAGAACTTTCCAGCGTTATTCCATTTGTCCATTTAGTGAAGCTGTTCGTAATCATACTTGGCACACTGCTTCTTACGGAAGAAGGAGCACTAGACTGATTAATTCTGTAATTTATATTTGAATTTGGTAATTTCCATCCTGCGGATCCGATTATGGAATCTGATCTGTTATCCTCACATATTGGAGCTGTAGCTTGTGTTGTGTGATTACCTGATTTGGGGGAATGTACAAAAACTCTAACTCTTAAATCATTTCTTCCTTGTACAGGATAGTCACCTGATACTTCAGGAATTTGACCGTTCTCATTTGCATTTGGATTATCTGTTTTTGCACTTACTGTAGAAATAGAAATTACTAGGAGAATTATTAAGCTTGCAAAACTGATTAAATTTCTCATTAACTCATTTCATATTAAATTGTTGAAGCAATTTTGTCAAGAAAAGATAATTTATCAAAATATAACAGCGGATTATATTTGGAGATGTTCCTCAATCTTCTTCATCCTTCTTGATAACAGCATATTTCCTTCATCGTAGTTTTTTGCAATTAAATCAACAGTCTTTTCTATTTTTCTTACTCTTTTCTTCACATCTTTTAAATCTTTCTTCACATCTCCCAAATCTTTTTTGATGGGCTCTAATTTTTGATCGAACTTTCTGTCCAGCTTATCGTCGATAAGATTTCCAATCAGATTAAGGTCAGTTTTTGTTAACATAAACAAAGAATACGATGTTTGGAGGCGGATTTCAATATGATAAATTAGCGCGAAGCCAGGCGCAGTCTTGTGCCTTGCAAAGCCAGACGCAGTCTTGTGCCTGGCAAAGCCAGGCGCAGTCTTGTGCCTGGCAGGCCTTAAGTAATTTTGTGGGAAATTATTATTCTACTGCTATAATAGCCTTATGAATAAAGAACAGCCTATTGCTTATATTATTTGTGGTTTTATTGGAGCTGGAAAAACCACTTTTGCTAAGAAACTTGAAAAAGAAACAGGAGCAGTTAGAATCACCAAAGATGAATGGATGATTAAAATATTTGGAAATAGAATAACCTCTGATAAGAATTTTGAAGAATATGACAAAAAAGTTACTAAATTAGCTAGAGATATTGCTTTTAAAATTCTGGAATCTGGGACAGATGTGATAATAGATGAAGGATTTTGGGCTAGGTCTCACAGAGAAGAAATAAAGAATAAAGTAATAGAATTAGGAGCAAGACCAATTCTGTATTACTTAGAACAACCTATTGAAGAAATGAGAAAGAGGGTTGTGACTCGGAGTGAGACTCCACCGGAAGATTCTTTTGAAATAAGTGAGGAAATGTTTGATAGTTATTTAAAGCATTGGGAGCCGCTCGGAGAAGATGAAGATTTTATATTGGCAGACTTAGTGTATGGACATTGATCTTAAAAAACTTAATCACACTTTTTCCAGAAAACCACTTTTGGTTGGTGGAAAAGCAATGGAATATTATGGTTTGCGAAAAGCTGGAGCAGATATTGATTTTATAGCTGTAGAAGAAGATGTTATCGCACTTATAAAACAATATCCAGATAGAGTAAAAGATTTATGGGGAGATTTAGGAGTTTGTCCTTATGAATTTGAAATTTGGAGAACAATTTGTTCTTTTGATTATGATTATTTCAGTAAAGGAGCAGAAGATAAAGGCGAATATCTAATAGTTTCACTAGAGAAATTACTTTTTATGAGAGCTCTAGCGATGAAAAAGGAAAAGTACATGAAAGACTTAGAGCTTATTGTAGACGGAATCTTAAAAGAGAAGTCAGAGGAATATGAAAGCCTGAAAGAACATAATGCAAAACTACTTGAGGGGATAGAGAATATTAACTTTATTGAAAAAACTGGCCCCACGGAATAAGTTTTAAGCTTCGAAATATTTACTTAACATTGTTATTAAAGTAGTTCGGCCTTTGTTAGTTTTTAAATATTTTTCTCTTCGTTTAGCATCTTTCATATTTCTATATGCTTCGTAATGAATTAAATTTAGGGGTATATATGATTTAGTGGATGTTACCTTACCTTTGTTATGTGATTCAAATCTAGATTTTATATCTTCTGAATAGCCGACATAAATGAATTTTTTAGAATGGTTATGAAGTATGTAGATGTAATAAAACTTCATATTGCTCAGGTACCAGTCGGGAGGGATACCGTACGGTATCTCCCTCGGTATCTGGCTGCGTCACAATTCTGCTTTGGCTTCTTGCAAAGCCAGGCGCAGTCTTGTGCCTGGCAGGGATGCACGGATTCGAACCGTGAAAAGCAGTTTTGGAGACTGCTGTGATAGCCGTTTCACCACATCCCTTAGTCGTTTCATTTCTCAGGATAAACCCTTCGAAATGTTAGGACTATTATACTTTGGGATTGGGCTTTAATCAAATACGATAAAAGGGGATTTACTTAAGTTTTTCGATTTCTTTGTGGTCTGTGACTTTTCTGCATTTTTTACAATACTTTCTTAAAAGAAGTTTTGTTTCTGTATTAATTTTATTTCTTTGCGTGATGTAATTTACGTTTTTGCAAACGCTGCATTTTAAACCAAAATTCTGTCTGTGTTCACCTTTTGCCATATGAGGTTACAATTATAACTAAAACCAAGCTTAAAATCAAAGAGTAGTTGAGCCGATTGTGGGAATCGAACCCACGATCTAGTCATTACCAATGACTTGCTCTACCACTGAGCCAAATCGGCAAATTAGCCTAAAGCAAAAAGCTTAATACTTAAAGCTAAAAAATAAAAATTGCTTTCTGTTTTCAGCTTTTAGTTGCCACAAAGTGGCAATGTGCTGAGTAAGAGATTTGCACTCCTGTAGCCCTTTCGGGCACCTGATCTACAGTCAGGTGCGATTGACTGCTCCGCCAACTCAGCATTCCACCATCTATTTTATCTTCTATATAATTGTAGCTGTTTATCCCAGAAAATTCAGCCGAATATTGAGCCGAGATGGGGATTCGGACCCCAGACCTGCTGTTTACAAAACAGCTGCTCTACCCCTGAGCTACCTCGGCAAAATTCAATGTCTTAGCTGCCCTGCCTGCCGGCAGGCAGGTCTGCCATTGAGCTAGAAGGGCTTGGTGCCAAGT
>CAYIUZ010000109.1:0-3522 GCA_964366705.1 uncultured Gammaproteobacteria bacterium
AGAGCGCGCGGTTTGGGACCGTGAGGTCGGAGGTTCGAGCCCTCTTTCCCCGACATTTGAAATAAATATGGCAGAGATTGTAAGAATTACTCCTATTCCAGAAGCAAGAGAATTTATCCCAACGCCAAGAGATGTCGCAGTCTCATTTGGTGAATATTATGCAATTTATTTTGCAGGAAGACATGATCCAGATCAAGCCCATAATAGATTACCAAGAAGAAATGAATTAACAAGGAAATTTTTCTCTTTTGCCCCAATGATTCGACGCTTAGATGAAGATTTAGAAAATGCACGAGGAATTATGGAAGAATTTGACTCAGCTCCTTTACCAAGACATGATGAGGTTGAAGACTTAGACTTATCTAATAGTTTATTGTTTCCACGAGTAAGGAAAATTTTAGGAAGATATTATGGAGTAAAACCTTTTAGCCTTGATCCAGATCAAAAAGGAAGTCCTATCCCCCCTGACTACACTTTTGCAGGCGTAAGACACCCTATCGCTAGAGATTTATTAGACCATCTAAATGTAGCTACTGGCTTGGGTTTAGAAGTGTTAGATCAACCTAGCATGAGATCTGATGCTCTAAGATTAAATGGACAAAGAATTCTTGAGCAGATTTTAGGAAAAAATTATGATCCACATGCGGTAATTAGATTACAGTTAACAGATGTATTAACCGCAGTTTTTGACGGAAGAGTTTCATTGCCAAGTATTAAGACATATACTTCTGTTTCGGAAGTAGAAGGAAGTTTGGTTTCTGATTCTGCTGGGTAGTAAGCTCATTGAGCTATATGAATTTGTTTAGTATAATGTAGCTAATGCGGGTGTAGTTCAATGGTAGAACACAACTTTTCCAAAGTTGATACGAGGGTTCGATTCCCTTCACCCGCTCCCGTCTTTCGCTAAAGCTACAGACGATTCGCTCAATGTACTACGTCTACATACTTCAAAGTTCAAAATCCTACATTTGATTTTAAGAAGCGCGTCGAAGAGCACAATAATGGGAATACAAAATTCACAAAAGGGTATTTGCCATGGAAGTTAGTTTGGTATTGTGGGTTTGAAAAAGAGCAGAAAGCAAAAGATTTTGAACTTTATTTAAAGTCGGGGTCTGGAAAAGCGTTTGTGTACAAAAGACTTGTAGCTTTAGAGAAAGGAGAGTCTGTGAAGAAATAGGTGCTCCGAATCGTCCTTAGCCGAAGGCGACGGATCGAGTAGGACACCCTTCACCCGTTCTAGTTATAATAATGTACCAAGTAATAATTTTTGATTTTGATGGAACTATCGCAGACTCTTTAGGATCAATCAGATCTTTATTTAATGAAATTGCGGACAAATATAATTTACCTCAAATAAAAGATAAAGATTTAAATGAATTAAGAGGAATGAGCGTACGGGAAATTGTAAAAAAGTTTAAAATATCTTCTTATAAGCTCCTCAGAATTACATTAGAAATTCAGCCTAAGTTTAAAAGTATTATTAGAGATGTAGAAGTGATCGATGGAATTCCTGATCTAATTAAAAATTTACACAAATCAGGTAAGCAGATAGGAATTGTTTCTTCTAATTCCACAGAAAATATAGAGTTATTTCTAACTCATAATAAAATTAAAGATGTTGATTTTATACACACTGAAAAGAATTTATTTGGAAAAGGAAGTGTTTTAAAACATACTTTGTCTGAGCAAAAAATTGATAAATCCAAGGCTTTTTATGTAGGAGATGAGGTTAGGGATATAGAAGCCGCTAGAAAAGCTGGGATTCCCGTAATTAGCGTTACCTGGGGATTTAATAATAGTAAGAGACTAAAAAAAGCAAAACCCGATTTTATGGTAGATAAGCCTTTAGAGATTGAAAAATTAATTAAGGAGTTGGGGTAGTATCTTGTTTCGAAAGGCCAAGTTCACTTCCAACTATTACTAACACTTCTCCATCTTCTCCTGTCGCAAATTTCTTAACTTTTCCCACAGGTCCTCTTTTTTCTAAGACTTTTGTTAGAGCTTCGATGTAGGAATCTGGAACGTCATCATTTACTGTAATAATTGTATCTGTGTAGCTTGATTTATCAGCATTTCCTATATCTCCTACCTTAAATCCATCTTCTTCTAACATTTCTCCAACGCTTGCGCCTTCCCCTGCAATTCCACTTCCGTTCTGAACCTCTATAATATATGCCTCTTTATCAAGAGGTTCTTCTGTGGGAGTTGGTGAAGCTTCAGGAATTTCCAGTTTTTTCTCTGGCTGTTTCTTTAATATGTCAGTATTAAAGTTACTGCTAAAGTATAAAAATCCTCCAAATGCTAAAAATCCAATCGGGACAACGATAAGAATTGTTAGGAGTAATTTTTTAAATCCAAATCTTCCTCCTGAATCAGAGTCGCCTATATTTACCGGAATATCTTCTCTAGAGGTTTTTTCTTTAGCTTCTCCGGCTGACTCCTCTGTTTTGTCTGTTTCTTTTTCCTCTGCTTCACTTGTTTCTTCGATTTTTTCCGCAGGCTCTTTATCTTTATTTTCTTCTACTTCAATTGTAACTTTAGCGCTTGAAATTTCAGTTACTTGTGTTTTTGCTTTAGATCTCTTAAATTTAACCATTGCTGCACATATAATAGTAAGTAAAATTAGGGGGCATTGTCAACCTTATTTAAGAGCGCGGAAAATGATGATAGCAGCTGAGACAAAAGGAATTGAAAGAAGTGCGCCAGCTATTCCCATTAAATTTGCTCCAATAAGAATTGCAATTATAATTACCACAGGATTAAGTCCGACTGCTTTTTGCATTATTTTTGGAACTAAAAAGTTATTTTCAGCTAGCTGAATACCTATGTATACTCCAATAACAGAGATTGCCATAACAGGAGAAATAGCAAGTGCGACGATGGTAGCAGGAATTGCAGCAATGATAGGTCCAAGTGTCGGGATAATCTCTAAAAAGCCTGCCAGGATAGCCAGAGGAAGCGCAAAAGGTATTCCCAGAATAGTTAGAGCTATCCATGTAATTACTCCAATTGCTAATGATAAAATTACTTGACCTCTAAGCCAAGCTCCTAATTTTTCTTCTACCAAGTGAATAGTTTTGGTTCCCTGTTCTTTATATTCATCTGGAAGACTTGATTGGATGGATCTTCCAAGTCGGTTTCTGTCTATAAGCATATAAAAACTTAAAATAAATAGCGTAATTACTGAGAAAATTCCTCCGAATACTTTAGATGTTACAGAAAACGCATTCTGTCCTACCGAGCTTGCGACAGGAGAAATTACTGAGTTAATTTGATCCTTATTAACTTGGATTCCCAATGCCTGGCTTGCCCCGTCTATATATGAAGGAATAGCTTTAAGAAGTGCCTGAATTTGAGATATGAAAAAGGGAAGAATAGGAATGACTAAGAGAATTATAAATGCTATTACTACTGCATAAACAAATAAAATTGCGACGATTTTTGGAACTCGATAGGTAACTAGCTGGCGCACAAAAGGATTTAGTGCAGCCATTATGATATAAGAAAGAAAAACAGTAGATC
>CAYIUZ010000110.1:0-3494 GCA_964366705.1 uncultured Gammaproteobacteria bacterium
TTCTGTCTTTAGATTTAAAATTAATATTTTTTTTGCCTCATCTCGAATGTCTGCATCAAGTGAATGATTGCTCACAATCTCGCTAAGCGCCCATATTGCTCTAGCTTGTGAATCCTCTAAATCTTCAGTTTTATTTTGGGAAGTTGGATTTTTATCTATATATCCAATGTAATTTATAAATGAACCATTTTTAAGCTGACATTTTTTAATAAAAGATAAATATAACCTAATTAAAGTCTCGAGCTCAGGCATCTGGGTTTGTTTTATTAACCAGCTACAGGCGATAAGCGCTCTAGCATTATCATCGAGAGTATAACCAAAATCTTTATTTGGAGTGGACAAATGAGCGAATTGAAAAAGGCCAAAATCATCTGTCATATTCAGAAGATGATCTATTTTTGTTTTTGGCACAATCATTCTTTCAAGTAAAACAAGGTATTCTTTAACTACATTTCCCCAAAGCATTGAGCGGGTTTTTCTATAGGCATTCTTATGCATTTGTGCGAGTTTTTTTTCATCTCCTAGTAAATCCAATATAGCTTCTGTTAAAGATACGGAGTCTTTTATAGGTACTAATCTTCCAGTATCAGGGGTTACAATTTCCTTTGCCTGAGCAAACTGCGTACTTATTACTGCTCTTCCAGTGCCAAGTGCATAAGAAAGTGTGCCGCTTACTGCTTGATTTGGATTAATTGAAGTCGCAACGTAGACATCTGTTGCTTTCAAAAATGCAAATAAATCAGGTAGACTGAAGTATTGATCGTAAAATATTACGTGGTCTTCAAGCTTTAGCTTTGTAACTAATTTTGCTAATTCTCCTCTATATTTTTCCCCCTCATTACGCCTCACTACTGGATGAGTTTCTCCTAAGATAAGATATAGAACAGAGGGATAATTGTTGATTACATTAGGTAGAGCATTTAATACATATTCTATTCCTTTACCTCGGCTTAAAAGCCCAAACGTGCTAAGAATTATATGATCTTCAATCTTTAAGGCTTTTTTATGCTCAATAGGATTAGAAAAAGAGACCTGGTGGATTCCATGAGGAATCATAAACACCTTTCCATGAGAAAGAGGATATAAACGTTCAATAATTTTCTTGGAACTATCAGTAAGAACCACTATAGTGCTCGCGTATTTGATTATCTGGGTGGTTACATTTTTCATTTTAGGACTAGGATCTGGAAGAACAGTATGAAGAGTGACTAGCATCGGCTTCCTGCATCTCTTCATAAAAGATAAAAGTATCTCACCGTCAATTCCACCAAAAATTCCATATTCGTGCTGAATAATCACTCCTGTTATATGCTCTCCTTCATTAATAGTTTTTGATAAATTTACATGATCCTCTTTACTATTTTGGTCAAGACTCCATTCTACTTCTGGTGGATATTTATACGTATCTAGTGGAGACAAATTCAAAGCAGCAACCTTGCAATCGACTAGAGGTCCTAGAAGTTTCTGACTCGATTTAAGCAAATCTTGAGTAAATGTTGCTATACCACATTCCCTTGGAGGATAGGTGCTTAAGAAAACGATAGTGGGCTTAGATTCAGGGATATAAATACATTATACTCTCTTTGAGTTAATTTAGCTTCAAGGTTTATTATTTCTTCTTTGAGCGGGAGGATTTTCTAGGGGACGAAACTTTAACCTCCTGAACTACGGCTTTACTTTTTGATCTTGTAAGTAAAAAGGCAAGAGATGTAGCGGCAATTCCCATTACCCATGCAACACTAACCAGCTTAAGCATCATTTTAATTCTGTTGTCAATTTCCCCTAGGCTTTTTCCAACAACCACATAACCATCTTTATACTTAACCATTACTGCGGCCTGTCTCAATCCCTCTTTTGGCTCCCAGGTAAATCTGCTTTCATTATTTTTCTTAGTTTTTTCAAATGCTCCCTTTGGAGGAACAGGAGTTTTCTTATCTAGTTCTACTGTAGTACCAACAGCTTTTTCGCTGTTGTCATAAATAATAACAAATGGATTTGTAGCCTTTGTCATATCAACTGTAGTAGGCGAGAGCTGTTTTGGATCTGCTCCTTGAGCTAGAGAATTTAAAATGTCCTGAGCTATCTGAACCTGTGGATCATTTGCAGTAAGTCTTAACATTTGCTGTGAAATTGCAAAAACCAGACCGCAAAAAAGAGTTACAAGAAAAGCAGTAAGTATAAAAAATATCTTTCGATTTTGCATTTAGAAAACTATTATAGCATATGATTCTCTGAACGTGAATTGCTTGACTTAACGGCCCGTTATTGATAGAATTGCCACTTCTTGCCAACTAAATTTAGTTGGCATTAAAATTATATGGAACAAAATATTCTCTCGGGAGTATTGGCGCTTTCATTAGTACTCTTAAATCCATCGGGAAATTCCTCTACCCAAATTACATCTCAAACAGTCGTAAAAGAAGAGATAAGGGATTACTTTGTAAAAGAAGGGGACACTATATCTGTAATCGCTGAAAAAGAATACGGCTCTAAAGATTACTGGATAAATATCTGGGCAGAAAATCCATGGATCGAAAATCCAAATCTTATTGAAACAGATTGGAAACTAAAACTAAGCGAAAACAATCCAACTTCAATAGCTACACTTAGCTCAGATCTAAAAGAAAAGCTTGAAAAACAAACAAAACTTATGGCCATTGCTCCAGCTCAGGCTCAAACACAAAGTCAAACCACAACGTTAACTGTACCCGCGGCTTCTTCAACCACTACCACGGGTGGACCATTAAATGAGGCGCAAATTAACTTTTTAGGAAATTGTGAATCCGGAATGACAGCCACAAGAAACAGCGGAAATGGTTATTATGGAGCATTTCAGTTTTCAATTCCTACATGGAACGCAATGGTAACCGGTTATGAACGCGCAGATTTAGCACCACTTGAAGTTCAAATTAACGCAGTCCAAAGGTTATTAACGCGCTCAAGCATCTTCACGCAATTCCCAGGCTGCGCACGCAAAATGCAAGGTTTTGGCCTCATTTAAATAAATTACTTGAGGACATTGACTCATCCTTTTATCTTTGTTAGTATTGGTTTTTATGGGAGGCATAGTCGCAGGAGCTATCTTTCTTTTATCGGTATTCACACCGATAAGCTCACCGGCACAAGAGCAAACGCCACCGGTTAATCAAACTCCCTCAAAAACTCCAACACCGACACCTACCAGAATCCCACCAACCCCGACACCAATAATTCACGTTGTAGAATCCGGAGAAACCTTATATACAATCGCAGAAGAACAATATGGTGATCAAAAATACTGGATAAACTTATGGAATGATAATGATTTCATAGAAGATCCAAGACTGATTAAACCAGACTGGGAATTAAAAATCTCCAAAGACAAACCAAAGCACGTAGAAGCCCCCTCAGAAAAATTAGCGGCTATTTATAAAGAGATTACAGAACCTTCTCCCACTCCAACCCCTACTGACTCTCCAACTCAAGAAGTAAATGGAGAGATCGGAAGAGCACAC
>CAYIUZ010000111.1:0-3455 GCA_964366705.1 uncultured Gammaproteobacteria bacterium
CGGCTTATTTATACTATTTTATATAGCGCTTCTTTACTCTGGTTCCCGTGGAGGAATTATTGGTGTTTTTGTTTCGCTTCTTTTCATGACAGCTTCTTATGTTTATTTCAATAGACGCGACCTAAGTTTTCTAAAAAATAAATTCATTCCTATTTTTATAGCGGTATTAATAATTACTACTCCATTTGCAGGAATTGATTTACCTAACGGAACTAAGGTTACCTACGATGTTATATTCAGGCAATTCAAACAAGATGCACCAACTCCTACACCAACAGCTCCGGGACAAACGCCTTCCACACCTGCGGCTACTACCGAAGAAACACCAAACCCTGCAATTCCATTAGGAGGGTCTTCATCAGCTGAAATCCGTTCAATTGTATGGAAGGGTGGAATTGCTGCATGGAAGGCAAATCCTATTTTTGGAACTGGAGTTGAGACTTATGCTTTCGCATACTACAAACATAGGCCAGTTGAGCATAACAGAGTTTCTGAGTGGAACTTTTTATATAACAAGGCACACAATGAATACATAAATTATCTAGCTACTACTGGAGCATTCGGATTTCTTTCATACATCTCATTTATAGCTCTTTTTCTTATCGCTTCCGGATTTAGTTTATTAAATATTAAAACTAGAACTATTCCTTATGTAGGTAATTTTTCTTCTGCTGCAAAATGGGATCACAAGGATCCAATTGTTCTTGCACTTATCGCCTCTATTATTTCTATGCTAATCGTAAATTTCTTTGGTTTTTCAGTTGTAATTACAAATATTTATTTATTCTTAATTCCGGCGTTTATTCTTTTTATTTTAAAACTGGTTCCTGATTATAAAGAGCCGCCTCTTCCTAAAATTCCATATGTTTCTTATTCTCAGTGGAGCGCAATTATAGCCCTTAGCGCATTAGCCGTATTTTTGATTTTTATACTTGTTAGATTCTGGGTAGCTGACACTAAATATGCCTTAGGATTTAACTATAATCAGGCTGGAGATTTTCAAACTGCATATCCACTCCTTCAGGAAGCAATTAAAATGCGAAAAGAACCAGTATTTCTTAATGAAGTCGCCGTCAATGATGCAAATATAGCTACATCTCTTGCCACTCAAGGAAGCAGTGAGTCAGCTCAGATAATCCAGCAATTAGCTACGGAGTCTTTAACTACTTCAGAAAAATTAATTAAGGATTATCCAAATAATGTAGTTTTCTGGAAAACAAGAGTAAGAGTTCTATACACATTAGCCCGTCTTGACCCACAGTTTTACCCTCAAGCCTTAGCTGCTATTCAGCAAACTGCAACTTTAGCTCCAACTGATGCAAGTATTCTTTATAATCTAGGAGTTTTATATGGCCAAAACGGAGACTCTAAAAAAGCAGTGGAAATTCTAGAAAAAACAGTAAGCTATAGACCCAACTATTCAGAGGCTCATTTTGCACTTGGTCTTTTTTATCATGACTTAGGAGTAGACCAAAATGGAAAAGTAAAAGATGAAAACTACCGCCAAAAAGCAATCGCTGAAATGGATTATATTCTAAAAAATCTTAATCCAAATGATCCACATGCCAAAGCGTACTTCGACGAATGGCAAAAATAAATATTATCTAGCTCTGCGTTATGCTATAATTTCCAGAACCGGTTTTTCGAAATATGGCACAAATTGTATCAGCCCCAAATCCAGTTTTAAGCAAGAAAGCTAGCGTTTATGTCTTTAAAAAAAATGACAAATTTTTGCCGGCGATTTTAAAAGAAATGGAAAAAGCACTTCTTGCGGCCGCTGACCCTAAAGGAGTAGGACTTGCAGCTCCTCAAATTGGCCGCGGTCTTTCTATATTTATCTCTAAACCATCTGATGATTCAAAGGTTTCTGTTTTTATAAATCCTGTGATAGTAAAATCAGATCCTATTTCACAGGATAATCTAGAAGATGAGAAAAAAGCTAAAAAACTTGAGGGATGTCTTTCTCTTCCAAGCATTTGGGGTGTAGTTAAAAGAGCGCCATCTGTTACTCTTTCTTACTATGATCATTTAGGAAGAAAAAAAACTAAAAAATTCACAGGTTTTATGGCGACAATTGTTCAACATGAGGTAGACCATTTACATGGAATTCTTTTCCCCAAAAGAGTTTTAGAACAAAAAGGTGCGCTTTATAAATCTAGTAAAAATAAAAAGGGTGAAGACGAATTCGAAGAAATTAGTGTTTAGTTTTTTCCGCGATCCACTTCCAAGCTCAAATAATTTCTTTAATAAAATCAGCTTATAGTTCAATGATGGAATAAGAAATTTTAAAATGTTAGAATAAGTTCTATGAAAATTGTATTTTTTGGCTCCCGCCACGTTCACGACATAGTAGATAACCTGGATGATAATTTTGATCTTGAACTTGTAGTCACAACTGACTCGAATATGGTTAGGCATTGCAAAAATGAAGGACTCCCCTTTGCACAAGTTCTTAATGTTGACGATAAATTAATTAAGGCTATAAAAGATCTGGAACCAGACTTAGGAGTAGTTGCAGACTTTGGCCTCATAATTCCACAATTGTTAATGGACATTTTCCCTCATGGAATTATAAATGTTCACCCCTCCCTTCTACCCCTATATAGAGGTCCTACTCCAGCTCAGACTGCACTTTTAAATGGCGACTCTGTAACAGGAATTTCGATTATAAAAATTGACGAGGAGCTTGATCACGGCCCCGTTATTTATCAGGAAGAATATGATATAAAACCCGGAGATTTTACAGAAAAACTACTTAACAACCTCTTTCAAAGAGCCAGTGAAATTCTTCCGGATCTAATTACAGAATATGTAGATGGAAAATTGAATTTAGAACCCCAAAATGACGACAAAGCTACTTACACAAATATATTGAAGAAAGAAGATGGGTTTATAGATTTAGATAATCCTCCTGAAAAAAGAAAGCTTGAGAAAATGATAAATGCGCTGAGTCCCTGGCCCGGTATCTGGACCCGGTTCAAACTTACGGATAAAGAATTAATAATTAAACTTCATCCTATGAATTTTATTCATGTTGAGGGAAAAAAACCGATGAGTTATAAAGATTTTAAAAATGGATACGAAAAAGGTGAAGAATTCTTAAAAAGACTAAACCTCATATAAAATTTAAAAATTTTCAATGAAAATTAAAAATTGAAAATTAGAGTGAAGCGATTATGCGAGGCCTGCGGCAACTGCGCCAGCCGCGTTTGACGCGGGAGCTACTGAAGAAACTTCAACTTGCTGTTTACCCTGAGCTTCGCGAAGGGCGATTTTCTTTGATCTTGTATCTTTTCCACTTACTAGTCTTATGCATTTTGTGCAAAGTCTAACTCTCATTGAGGTTCCATCCACAATTATTCTTGCTGGATGAAGATTTGGTTTGAAAATTTTTCGGGTTCTATTTTTTGCATGGGAAACATTATGGCCTACCATATTTCCTTTTCCGCAGTTGT
>CAYIUZ010000112.1:0-2357 GCA_964366705.1 uncultured Gammaproteobacteria bacterium
GAACTATGAACGTGTCGGAAATATCATAGACAGAATAGATGCTTTCCAAACAGAGAGTGCAGCTGAGCATGGACTTACTCTACACGGATCAGAACCATATCAAGAGAGAATAAATCAAGCTAGCGAAGTAAGCGATGTAACTGCAGTTATTGACGAGTATACAAAAAAATTTGGAATGAGCTTTGAAATTCCTGAAAGATGGGACATCAGAGATTTATTAGTCGAGTTTAACCCTGTAGATCAGGGTACTATTGACCTACCAACATATAAACTTGGGGCACGTTACTTCATGAGCGTTTTATCAAGATTACCTGAAGAGGTAGTAAAGCTCTCAGGTTTTAAAAAAATACAACTTGTTAGAGACATGTACCTAACTTTAATGCAATCTGATTCTAAAAAAGCCGGTGCTGCTAATGTTTACAATAATGTTATGTATCTAGACTTCGACGGATTTAATACTAATTCACTCGGAATTTATACTAGACATGAATTATCTCATGGAATCGATGCAACTATCTGTGGGGATTCAGGACATATGAGAGATTCAGAATATGAATCTTTGAACCCTGAAGATTCAGTTATGGAGTCCCTAGAGAGGATTTACTGACTATCGTATCTACCAAGTACGCATCAAGAAATTCAAAAGAAGATAAAGCTGAGCTAATGGGTGATATGCTCGCAGGTTTAAATGATTACGATACATTTGACCCGGTACTAAGAGCAAAATATTCCTTGCTTCTTGCACGACTTGAAGCTAATATTCCTGGTATTTCAGAATATTTGAGGTCAATTGGTTTATCAAATTCCAAGGAAATAGCTGAATCATCAAGCCAGAGATTCATACTTGACTAAAGCTTAAATTAAAAAATAGAATTATTTTTTATGGCATTTACTGAATTATTAAAAAGAAAATTGGAAGATCCAACTGCGAAAGAAAAGCAGGAAAAATTATTGCAAGATGCTGCAATTTCTGCTCGAAGTGCATTAAGGTTTGTGGCTTATGAAGCTAACTCTAATGATCCCACAGGTAAACTTAGAGCAGAAAAGGCATTACCCAGGGGAAAAATTCATGTTCAAGTTGACCCTGAGAATCCTGCTACCGCAACCTGGGTACAAAAAGAAACCACAACTGATTATTTTTCAACAGTTAAATATAGAGTGTCAATAGGCGCTTCGGGAGATTTTACAGCAACAAGACAAGTTATCAGGAAATCTATGAACGTTGTACCATTGAGTAATCCTATATCGTTTAGGATTGGACCTGTAATTATTGGGTTTGGATATCAATATGCCAGTACAAATGTCCAGGAATTTGACAGATTGGAAAAAGGTCTACGTGATATAGACAGATCTCCGAAACCTTTTGCTCCAACTGTTGAGTTTTTTGATGGCTTAAGAAAAGACTTATTGCACGGTCCAATCGCAGTCAAAACAGATGCATCGGCTCCGCAAATTCATCAAGTAATTAAATTTCCTACTACCTCTCGCCTTTTCCGTACCGGTTAATTGCCTCATAGTAATTAATCCGATATAATTAAGGCTATGAAAAGAAGAATTAAGAATTGCTTCATTATTGCATTGTTTGTGATTGTTTTCTTTTCATACGCGAAACAAGTCAGTGCTATTTATGATCCTACCTCAGTTCCTAATAATAAAGTTGGAATCCACATACTCTTCTCTACTGAACTTGATAAAGCTAAGGAATTAGTAAATTCAAATGGCGGAGACTGGGGCTATGTGACAATCCCGATTCAATCGGGCGACAAAGATCTAAAAAAATGGCAGGAGTTTATGGATAACAGCAAAAAACTCCATCTTATTCCCATAATTAGACTTGCGACTCATGGAGATTATTTTGAAACTACCACCTGGAAAAAACCACAGGACGATGACATAGTAGACTTTGCGAACTTTCTTAATTCCTTAGATTGGCCCACTAAAAACCGCTATATAATTGTTTATAACGAGGTTAACAGGGCAGATGAATGGCAAGGAGAAGCAAATCCTTCTGAATATGCGCGTCTTCTTTCATATGCTGTAACTGTTTTTAAATCTAAGAATCCGGATTTTTTTATAATTTCCGGAGGCATGGATAATGCCTCAGTCACAGGGAATGGAACATATAACCAGTTTGACTTTTTCTCTTTTATGAACGGTGAAGTTCCTGGTATTTTTAACCAGATTGATGGAATATCCTCACACTCCTATCCAAATCCAGGTTTTTCCCAGCCACCAAGCGTACTAACTCCCAGAAGTATTTCAAGTTATCAATATGAGTTAGCGAAAATTGCTAATTATTCAAATAAAAAACTACCTGTATTTATTACAGAAACAGGCTGGAGTCAGGAAGAAGTGTC
>CAYIUZ010000112.1:2367-3420 GCA_964366705.1 uncultured Gammaproteobacteria bacterium
GTTCAGACGTGTGCTCTTCCGATCTAGTCAGGAAGAAGTGTCAAAAGAACAGGCTGGAAAATATCTAGCTCAAGCATTTAATGAGGTTTGGGCGGATCCTCAAGTAGTAGCTGTAACGCCGTTTTTACTAAATGCCGGAAATGGCCCTTTTCAGCAGTTTTCATTCACAACTCCAAGTCATGAAAAAAATGAAGTATTTAAGGCTATCGAATCTCTTCCTAAGCTTCAGGGATCTCCTAAGCTTTCTCCTGTTAGAAAAGTACTGGGTAAAGAAAACTCAGAAATTTTCCCTGTAAAAAATTTTTCAAAACACGTCACAAGTCAGATCGGTAAAGGAGCTAAGGCAATAGTGAAACTGCTTCTTCTAGGGTTTTAGTGTGCTATAATTTGTTGGACACTAGATGGATAGCAATATAGAAAACATAAGGTTTGAGAGCATCACCCACGGACAATTATCTACATCTGAAGTACTTCAAATGATAAAGGATTTTTTAGAAGAAAATCCTGAAAGCGAATATAGTCTCGTAATCGGAACTGATTCACATGAAATAACAGGCTCTGATCTAAGAAATAGAAAGATAAATTTAGTAACGGCAGTTCTAATACATAGACGCGGTTTTGGAGGTAAATATTTCTGGAATAGAAAATACGCGGGGAATATTCATTCCTTAAGAGAAAAGATTTATGCTGAAACTATGACATCGCTTGGCTTTGCCAGCACATTTGTTCCCTTATTAAAAAGGAAACTAAACGGTCAGTCGCCTAATTATAATCTTGAAATTCACATTGATGTTGGAGAACACGGCGACAGCCGGGATATGATAAAAGAAGTAGTAGGAATGGTAACAGGAAGCGGATTTGTCGCTAAAACTAAACCCCATGCATACGGAGCAAGTTACGTAGCTGATAAACATACCTAAATTCGCTCGCGATGTCATCCTGAAGTGGTAGGTAGCGCCCGCCGCTCTGCCAGCCGAGCGCCTGGATGTTCACGCGCAGGTCGCGCTCGAACCGGATCGGGTCCATGATGTGCCAGCGATAGAGCCCGAACCG
>CAYIUZ010000113.1:0-1752 GCA_964366705.1 uncultured Gammaproteobacteria bacterium
CTTTTTGAAAAAATCGTAAAGATATTTAAAATTCTTTTCTCTTGTTGCCTTAAATTTGGAAAGCTTGTCGAGTTGCGCGTTACCGAAAGCAGATCCAATCTCCATGGGCATAAAATTATAAGCTATTTCATCAAAAATAAACTTTGCGTCGTATTGAATATTTCCAATTTTTACCCTAAATCTTTTATCTATGCTTTCAGATTCACTAAAAATAGAAGAACTTCTTCCCCATCCTCGCAATACCTTTGCCTTATCTCTCCATTTAGTGCTATTTACCATTACCATACCTCCCCCTCCACCTGCTGTTATAATGTGAGATCCATAAAAAGAGGTTGTTGATATGTCTGTATAGTATCCGGTTGGTTTTCCGTCAAAAGTTGCCCCTAATGTATCGCATGAATCTTCAATTATAAATAGATTGTGTTTATCAGCAATGCTTCTTAATCTTTTCATATCAGGAACATTTCCTATTAGAAGTGGGATCATAAGTGCTTTAGTTTTTTTTGAAATTAGCTTTTCTATTTCATCTAGATTAATTGTATATTTTCCTTCTTCTACATCGGCAAAAACTGGGACAAGGTCATTTTGTAAAAGAGGGGCAATAGTAGTTGAGAAAGTAAGTAGCGGTGTAATTACTTCTGATTTAGGGGGTAAATTTAATAATCTGACTGCAATTAAATTAGCGGAAGAGCCGGAATTTACCATAATTCCGTATTTTTTTCCAAAATGTTTTGAAACTCTTTTTTCAAACTCTTCTGTTTCTTTTCCTATTATAGTTCTATGCTCATCAAGCACTGAGAGTACTCTTTTTGTTTCTGCATTGTCGTGTACGGCTTGTGCATATGGCACTCTTAATCCTTTCATTTTGTTTGTAAAATGATTTTACATTAAATTAAATAACTTGACAATAGTAATATTTTCCCTTATTTTATTTAGATATCTTTAGGTGTTATAATACGAAAATTCTCAAATCAATATAATGAAGAACAATTTTTTCCTTCCTAGTATATCTATTCTTACTATTACTTATAATCCTAACCCCAAAGTTTTTAGGAAAGTTTTGGATTCAATTAAAAATCAAGATTATCCAAAGCATTTGATAGAGCATATCGTAGTTGATGGAGGTTCAAAAAAAAATAAAATTAATTATTTAAAAAAATATGGATGTAAGTTAATAATTAAAAAAAACTTGAAAGATCAAAGTGAAGTAAGGAGAGTATTTGCTGTAAGAGAAGCAAAAAATGATATTGTTCTTTGGCTTGAATCCGATAATGTCTTATCGGATAAAAATTCTTTACAACAGTTAGTTAAACCTTTTATTGATGATAAAAAAATAATTTCAACTTTTACACTGCATTACGGAATTAATAAGAATATGAAATTGCTTGACAGGTATTGCGCATTTTTTGGAGTAAGCGATCCTGTTGCTTTATATCTAAAAAAGGCTGATCGGGAAACTTGGTTAACGGATAAATATCTAAAAGGGAAAATAATTAAAAGGGAGAAAAACTATGATGTGGTTGAGTTTAACAAAAATAATCTTCCAACAGTAGGAGATAATGGATTTTTGACAAGAAGGAAAATTCTGTTAAAGGCAAATATTTCACCCGAAGCTTATGTGCATATAGATATTTATGTAGATCTATTAAAATTAGGTTTCAAAAGATTTGCTGTCGTAAAAACTACAAGTATTGAGCATGACATAGGAAATGGTATTTTTGATCTTGTCAGAAGAAGAGTTTTATATGCTAA
>CAYIUZ010000113.1:1762-3403 GCA_964366705.1 uncultured Gammaproteobacteria bacterium
ATTATCGAAATATTTAGATCATAGAAGATACGCGGTTTTTGATTTTAATTCCTCAAAAGACATAGCGAATTTATCAAAATATATTTTTTATACAATTACTTTTATACAGCCTTTGTTTCTAAGCTTCAAAGGATTTTTAAAAGTAAGGGATATTGCATGGTTTCTCCATCCTTTTATGTGTTGGTTATTTTTGATATACTACCTAAGATTTACAAGTTACTCTGTCCTTAAATTAAAATTTAGTAAAAGCTTATGAAAACGATTATTTTGTGCGGAGGGTTAGGATATAGACTTAAGGAAGAAACAGAATTTAAACCAAAGCCCATGGTTCAAATTGGAGGAATGCCAATCCTTTGGCATATTATGAAGATATACGCCCACTACGGATTTAATGACTTCATCATAGCTTTGGGTTATAAAGGAGATCAAATAAAACAATATTTCTTAAATCAAAAACATTATTTCAATAATTTTTCCATTTCTACAAAAACAGGTAAAACTTTAATTTATAAGGGTAAGAAAAATGAAAAGATACATGATGATTTCAAAATCACATTTGTCGATACAGGAGAAGAAACTCTTCCTGGGGAAAGGATTCTGAAGATAAAAAATTTTATTCCAAAGTCGGATAAACATTTTATGGTAACTTATGGAGATGGAGTTGCTGACATTGATATTAATAAGTTAGTAAGTTTCCATAAGAAACAAGGAACAATAGGAACAATTACAGGAGTACATCCTCGAAGTAAATACGGATTATTAGAAATAAATAGTAAATTCATTGCGGAGAGTTTTATTGAAAAACCTATCTTAAAAGAAAGAACTAATGGGGGATTTATGGTTTTTAAAAGAGATTTTTTTAATTATATAAATCCTGCAGAATTTGAACATGAAGCATTAAAAAGATTGGTTTCTAAAAAGCAATTGTCTGTTTTTTCCCACGATGGGTTTTGGCACTGTATGGATACTTATGCTGATGTTAGTAGTTTGAACCAGATTTGGAAAGAGGACCCAAAGTGGAAAGTATGGAAGGATTAGATAAAGAAGTAATTATAGTTACAGGAGGGGCAGGTTTTATCGGAAGTAATTTGGTTAAGGGCTTGCTTGAGATGGGTGCAAAAAATGTGATAGTTTTAGACATTGAAGTTAATAGGAATTCTATCTATGCAAGTTACGGTTTAAACTCAAAGACAGTTCTTAGGCTTGTTGATATTAGAAAAAGAGATTTATTGTTTGATGTATTTGATTCTTATAATCCCAGCTTTATTTTTCATCTTGCGGCAGAGCCTATTGTAGATAAAGCGTTTTTAAATCCACATGCTGCTTTTGAAACAAATATTATGGGTACGGTAAATGTTCTTGATGCTGCAAGAAGAATCAAGAGTATAAAAGGGGTAATTGTTGCATCTAGTGACAAAGCTTACGGAAAAACTACAAAGGCTTACGATGAAACTTTTCCCTTAAAAGGTGACCATCCATATGATGTTTCCAAATCAGCAGCAGATTTAATATCCAATACATATTACAAATCCTTTGGTCTTCCAGTCGTTATTACACGGTTTGGAAATGTATATGGAGAAGGAGATTTTCATTTAGGGAGAATAATACCAGATATTTGCGATGCAGTTATAAATAAGAAAA
>CAYIUZ010000114.1:0-3380 GCA_964366705.1 uncultured Gammaproteobacteria bacterium
ATCGAAGGAAGACGCTAAAGGCTACAGATATTTTCCAGAACCAGATATTCCCCCACTTAGATTTACAGAGGAATATATTGCGGAAATTGCATGTCAGCTTCCGGAACTACCTCAAACAAAAATCAAAAGATTCATAGATACTTATGCGCTCTCTATCTATGATGCGGAAATTCTTGTAAGAGATAGGGCAACTGCAGATTTCTTTGATAAAGCTGCAGATTTAGCCCAAGAACAAGGAATGAAAAGAAAAGAATTGGCAAATTACATAATAAATAAAAAACCAGATCTTTCAAAGACAACTCCAGAAGAATTAGTAAAAACCGTCGCTTCCTCAAACCAAGTTGCAGATGTAGATGAAGCTAAACTCTCTGAAACAATTGATAAAGTTTTGGTAGAACAAGCTAAAGCAGTTACGGACTTCAAAAAAGGCAAAGAAACGGTTATAATGTTCTTAGTTGGCCAAGTAATGCGCCAATTCCCTGAAAAAATAGACGCAGGGAAAGTTAAGGCGAGTTTACTCGCGAAATTAAAATAATATGCCAGATGGATTATCTCCCGAAATTAAAATAAGTAGAAATCCTCAAACTCAAGCACGGGTAGAAAACGTCAGAAATTCACTTCAACAAAAATTTCCTGAAGCTTCTGAACAACATTTAAATTTTCAAGCAAGATCAAAGGTTGCAAATGAAATGATGGCGAGAATTGTTAGAAGAATACTTGGAAAAAAAGTACAAAATGCCGAACAAAGAGCAGAAATAGCAGAAGAAAACTCCATGACCGACGCACTGACAGGATTAAAGAGCAGAAGATGGTACGACGAGCAGTTAGCAACTAAAATGGCAGTGCTACAAAGACACTCTTCTGAAGATCAGGGTTTCTATCTAGCTCTCTACGATTTAGATAACCTAAGACAATGGAATGATCATTTTGGTTATTCAGGAGCAAATGAGGTTCTTAAAAACGTAAAAAAAATAGGTACTAGACCAGGAGAAGATATCGCGAGAATTGGAGGCGATGAATTTGCTCAATTAATTAATTCTGGAACAAATGAAGAGGAAATGCTTACGATAGTTAGGAGAAATGCGGATTCTTTTCATCAATCAGGAGAGGAGACAATTCCTGGACTTTCACTAAAAGAAGGAAGACCTGCAAACTCACAACCCCCAACAGAATCTACCTTTTCTGTAGGAATGATAAGAGTAACTCCTGGAATGACCCTGGAAGGAATTCAAAAATTGCAAGAAACCGCTATTGCGAAGGCTAAACTACAAAAAGACTCTATCGCAATTTCTAGAGATGGGGTAACGGTAGAATTAGTTCCTAGACACGCTGAACCTACACCACAACCTGTTCAAATTTAATATGGCGGATTTTGTACACCTTCATAATCATTCAGAATATTCACTTCTCGATGGTTTATCAAAAATAGATGAAATGGTAGCTCAGGCTAAAGCCTTGGGCATGAAAGCTCTAGCGATTACAGATCATGGAAATCTTTATGGGGCAATTAAATTTTATAGAGCATGTAAAGAAGCAGGAATAAAACCAATTATTGGGTGTGAGATTTATATTTCAAGACGATCCCGTCATGACAAAGAAGCTGGACTGGATTCGGATTCTAACCACTTAATTCTTTTAGCTAAAAATGACGCCGGGTATAAAAATCTTATGAGAATTATCTCAATCGCAAATCTTGAAGGTTATTATTACAAGCCAAGAAGCGATATGGAACTTCTCAAACAATACAGTGAAGGTTTAATTTGCTTGAGCGCGTGTGTTAATGGTTACGTTTCAGAACCACTTCTCGAAAATCAGGAAGAAACAGCAGAAAAAAGAGCTAAATTTCTATCTGAAATTTTCGGGAAAGATAATTTTTATCTTGAAATTCAAAAACACTTAAATGTAAAAAAACAGGATGAACTTAACGAAAAACTCATAAAACTTTCAAGAAAATTAGGTATTCCGCTTGTAGCCACAAATGATAACCACTACGTAAAAAACGGAGATGCAGAAGCACAGGAAGTACTTCTTTGTATTCAGACTCAGACAACTCTCACAACTCCTAACAGAAAACTTTCAATGATTGACTCGCCTGATTTTTATATGAAAAGTTCTGAAGAAATGACAGGACTTTTTATCCAAACCTTAGATGCTGTAGAAAACACTATAAAAATTGCAGATATGTGTGATTTAGAGATTCAACTAGGTAAATGGATTATGCCTGTGTTTGACGTTCCGGATAAAACATCTTCTGGAGATTATTTAAAAAAATTAGTAAATGAGGGATTAGTGAAAAGATACGGAGAAATTACAGAGGACACAAGCAAGCGTGCTGAATATGAGCTCTCAATTATTATCGGCAAGAAGTACGAAACGTATTTTTTAATCGTGGCAGACTTTGTAAGGTGGGCAAAATCTCAAGGAATAAGTGTAGGTCCCGGAAGAGGATCCGCAGCAGGCTCAGTTGTGTCATACGCGCTTGGAATTACTGACATAGACCCATTCTTTTTTAATCTTCCGTTTGAAAGATTTTTAAATCCAGACCGTCCATCAGCACCTGATATTGATTTAGATTTCGCTGATACGAGACGGGACGAGGTAATCGAATATGTTACTAAGAAATATGGACGGGATAAGGTGGCGCAGATCATTACCTTTGGAACCATGGAGGCCAGAGGTTCAGTTAGAGATACGGGCAGGGCTATGGGTATGCCTTATTCAGGACCGGACAGAATTTCCAAAATGATTCCTCCAGGCTGGCAAGGACATGCTATGACACTGGACACTGCACTTGAACAAAGCCCAGAGTTAAAGATGGCTTATTCCACCGAGTCTGAAACGAAAAAACTCCTAGATTTAGCAAGAAAAACTGAAGGAGTTGCGAGGCACGCTTCAGTGCACGCTGCTGGAGTTGTGATCGCCGACAAACCCTTAACTGAATACACTCCCCTTCAAAAAGAAACGAACGGTGACAAAGTTATTACTCAATATGACATGTATACAGTTGGAGAAGATGGAGTAGGACTTCTAAAAATGGACTTTTTAGGACTTCGTAATTTAACCATTATTGAGGAGGCTTTAAACTTCATAAAAGCAAATAAAGGAATTGAAATTGATCTTTCTACCGTTCCTCTTGATGATAAGAAAACATATGACCTTCTGTCTGATGCCGAGACAACCGGTATATTTCAACTTGAGTCTGCAGGAATGCGTCGATACATTAAAGATTTAAAACCGACTTCAATTTTTGATCTGATGGCCATGGTAGCTCTCTACAGACCGGGCCCTATGGCAAATATCCCTGAATTTATAGAAAGAAAAAGAGATTCTTCAAAAATTAAACTTCCTGATAAAAGACTCGAAGAAGCTCTAAAACAATC
>CAYIUZ010000115.1:0-3344 GCA_964366705.1 uncultured Gammaproteobacteria bacterium
ATCCATTTGGCGGGACTGGAAAATTGCCATGGAAAGTTGATTGTCCGTCTCACTGGAAAGTGATTGGGGTTACCATTGAAGGCGCTGGAAAAGATCATGCTTCTGCTGGGGGATCTTATGATATTGCTATGGCAATTTGCAAAGAAGTCTTTAATTATGAGCCTCCATTTAAACTTCCTTATGAATTTATATTAATTGGTGGTAAAAAAATGTCTTCCTCAAAAGGACTTGGGCTAAAAGCACATGACTTAGTTGACATACTACCACCTTCTGTAGCGAGATTTCTTTACGCTAAAAATGGGATTAAATCACAAAGTAATTTTGATCCAGAGGATAAAAATGCAATTCCAAGTCTTTTTGATGAATATCAGAAAGCAGGAAAAGCATATTTTAGTAAAACAAATGATGATTTAGCCAGGGCATTTGAACTATCCCAGATAGGAGAGATAAAAAGACCACCCAATATTAGATTTTCAGTTTTAACTTCTTGGGTGCAAATGCCAAATATGACTGATGAAATTAAAAAAGAGGGTTTGACCGAGTGGGCGAAATATGCCAGAGTTTGGATTGAGCGGTTTGCTCCAGAAGATCAGAAATTTGAGATTCAAAAAGAATTACCGGAGGAAGCAAAAAGTTTGAGCGATAAACAGAAAGAGCTGCTTAAGAAAACCTCTGAGTTTGTTTCTGAGATTCAAGATCCCGCAGAACTTCAAACAAAAATTTACGAATTAGGAAAAGAACTTGGTTTGTCTTCGGGTGAAACATTTGAAGCTTTTTATAAAGTATTAATTGGTAAAAATCATGGGCCAAGACTTGCCTGGTTAATTTCTTCTTTGGATTCCTCATTCGTAAAAACACGATTTGAAGAAGCAACATCATGAAAATCGATAAGATTACGTTTGTTACGGGAAATAAAGCAAAAGCGCGGGAGGTTGAGCGGATTTTAAATATTCCCATTGAAATTTTACAGATTGAACTGGATGAAATACAGGAACTGGACCTAGAAAAAATAGCGCTTCATAAAATAAATCAAGCTTTTGAAATTGTTAAAAAACCCGTAATTATTGATGACATTTCTTTGGAGATTCATGCATGGAAAGGTTTTCCAGGACCATTGATTAAATGGGTTCTTAAATCTGAAAACGGTACAGCAAGGCTATTATTAAAATTATTAGAAAATGAAACTAACAGGAAAGCGACTGCGAAATTAGCAATTGGATTTCATGATGGAGAAAAAGCGCATTTATTTATCGGTTCCATTGATGGAGAAATTTCAAGAGAAATAAAAGGAGAGAATGGCTTTGGCTGGGACCCTGTTTTTGTGCCAGATGGGGAATCTAAAACTTTTGCGCAAATGTCGCCAACCGAGAAAGATAAGATTTCTCACAGGAAAAAAGCCCTCGATAAGTTAAGTGATTTTCTAAAACAAGCTTAAGTAGTATAATACGCATATGATTGACATCAAATAACTTAGAGAAAATAGTGAAGAAGTTGAGAAGGCGGCTCTTGCTAAAAGAGTTCAAGTTAGTGTTTCAAGTATTTTAGAAATTGATTCTAAGAAAAGAGAGCTTGATTCAGAAGTCCAAGCGCTTCGAGAAAAAAGAAATACTCACTCGTCCACTATTAAGGGAAAGCCTACTCCTGAGCAGATTGAAACCGGAAAAAAGATTAAGACAGAACTTGAAGAAAAAGAAAGTACGCTTAATGAACTTGATTTAAAACTAAAAGAACTTCTTTTAACAATTCCAAATCCAGCAAAGTCTGACGTAAAAGTCGGAAAAGATGAAAGTGAAAATGAAGTTATAAAAACTGTAGGGATCCCAACTAAATTTAGTTTTACTCCAAAGGACCACTTGGAACTAGGAGAGGCACTTGGAATAATTGATGTAAAGCGGGCAGCTAAGATTTCGGGCGCAAGATTTTATTATTTTATAAATGAAGGTGCACTTCTGGAGTTTGCCTTAAAACAATTTGCTTTCGAAACACTTCTTAAAGAAAAATTTACTCCAGTTATTCCTCCTGTTTTAATAAAAAAAGAAATAATGGATGATTTGGGTTATACCCAGATGGGCGAAGATGAAAATATTTTTTCAATTGATAAAGATGGACTTTATCTGGTAGGAACTTCTGAGCAGTCGATTGTCCCAATGTTTAAGGATGAGGTACTTAGACGCGATGAATTACCGAAAAGATTTGTAGGATTTTCAACTTGTTTTAGAAGGGAAGCCGGGAGTTATGGAAAAGATACTAAAGGAATTCTTAGAGTCCATCAATTTGATAAAGTTGAGATGGTTTCATTTGTTGAAGAAGGAAAAGATGATGAGGAGCATGAGTATTTGCTTTCCCTGGAAGAGAATTTTTTCAAGCTTTTAGGCATTCCATACCAGGTGCTTAGAATTTGCACAGGTGATCTAGGATTTAATGCTGCGAGGAAATATGATGTAGAAGCTTGGATGCCATCTCAGGAGAAATACAGAGAGGTTACCTCTGCCTCTACGGTTACAGATTTTCAGTCCAGGAGACTTAACATGAGGTATCAAGATGGAGATGAAAAAAAATATCTTAATGTTTTGAATGGCACTGCTTTTTCAATGGCTCGTCCTATAATTGCGATTATCGAAAATTACCAGCAGGAAGACGGATCAGTTTTAATTCCCCAAGTTTTACAAAAATATATGGGTGGAATTACTAAAATTGAGAAGAAGTAAGCTAGTAATTTAGCCTCACCCCTGTTATAATTAGACGCATGCTAGGAGCCCTCGGAAAAATATTTGATTCCAACGAAAAGGAGTTAAAAAAACTTGCGCCACTAATTTCTGAAATTAATTCTCTAGACGAGAAGATGAAGAAACTCCGGATTTCAGACTTCCCAAAAAAGACAAAAGAGCTTAAAGAGAAAGTCGCAAAAGGTGAACCCATCGAAGCAGTTCTTCCGGAAGCCTTTGCGCTAGTAAGAGAGGCAGCGCATAGATCAATTGGACAACGGCATTATGATGTTCAACTGATGGCTGCTGCAGCTCTTTCTATGGGAAAAATTTCAGAACAAAAAACTGGAGAAGGAAAAACTCTCTCGGCGGTACCGGCTTTATATGTGCACGCGCTTACAGGAAAAAGCGTTCATTTGGTTACGGTTAATGATTATCTTGCGCGTCGTGATGCCGGTTGGATGGGTCCAGTATTTAAGCTTTTGGGAATGACCGTATCCTCAATTATTTCTGAGCAGTCATTTATTTACGATCATGAGTATAAAAATCAAGATGCGCGTGATTTTAGACTTATTCATCTTAAGCCTGTTAATAGGAAAGAAGCATATAAAGCAGATATTGTTTATGGAATAAATTCTG
>CAYIUZ010000116.1:0-3298 GCA_964366705.1 uncultured Gammaproteobacteria bacterium
GCTGTTAACGACAAGGTTCTAGGTTCGAGTCCTAGTCACGGAGCAATCTTTCGCTAAAGCTACAGAATTGCTTCGCTATAATAAACATATGCACTATGCATATATTTTATTGAGTACGAAATCAAATATTTTCTATTTCGGATCCACTAACGACTTGAGGGCAAGGCTCATCTATCATAATAGTGGTTTTTCTTTTGCTACAAAACCTCATTTGCCATGGAAACTTGTCTGGTATGCTGGTTTTCAAACCAAGAAAGAGGCTGAGAACTTTGAGAGATATTTGAAGAGTGGTTCTGGAAAAGCATTTGCCTATAAAAGATTAGTTGCTGTAGCTCTGGCGAAAGATATTCCTAAGCGACTAGATAAAAAGTATTCCAAAGCTTCAGCGAAGGATACCTAGTCACGGAGCAAGCTTTTTCTTCTGCTATAATTGCCGCAATGAATTACATCTTTCCATCAACAGATGAAGGAGATAATTTTCCTTCCCTAGTTTAATTATGAGAATAAAGATAACCCCATTATCAAATAAGCATGAGCACATGGAAGGAATATTTAAAGTTAAAAATAACTATTACTTAGCTAAATTTCATAGTGCAGGAATTATCACGGAAATTAAGAAAAACGATGAATGGTTAGAACAAGAAATGGCTTGGGTGAGTAGGTCTGAGATTCCTTTTGTAACTGCATTGAGACACGCACAATTAGAGGGTGAGCATCTCGTTCATGGAGCAACCCCATTTCTAAAGAAATATTCTTCCTTTTACGTAGTTGAGGAAGTTAGTCGTTTCCCTTCCTTGGAAGAATGTAGGCAACTTGTGTATAAATACTGCGACATGGTAAATGATATTGAATATAAATTTTTCTCCACAAAAGTTAAACAAAGTGAAATAGAAAAACTATATTTATTATTTGACTATAAAAATGATTTATTTGTTAGAGCTGGATCTTGCTTACATAAAGCCTATTTTTTATTAAATACCAGTCATGCATTTGCAGAAGAAATATATGTAAATTTATACATTGCTTTTGATTGCATTATTGAATATTTAAAATTAAAAAATGGCATTGAAAGAAACCATGCTATTGAATTAATAGAAAAATTGTTGGCTAAAAACAAGATGGGCGGGGTGGATTTTAAAGCCCATGAAGAAGAGATGAGAGATTACATCAGAAATAATATCATTCACCCCTTTAGAAGCTATACAAATGAACAAATTGCTCAACCCTTCATGATGGCAGACTTTGTGTTTGAAGACTTAGGCTTTGTAGATTGGACACTTAAACAATTAATAATTGGAGAATTAAAATGAAGGTGTTTCTTAAAAAATAAAAAGTCCTAACTTCGTCTAACCCTGTTTGACTTCTGATATAATTGCTGCGTGAAGAAATGGAAACTTCTTTCCTCTCGCCTAGTTTTTGATAAGCCGTGGTTTAGGGTACGACAAGATAAAGTTGAACTTCCAAATGGAAATATTATCGATGATTATTTTCTTTGGCTAGAGGGTGATGTCGTAGTAGTTGTTCCCGTCACGAATGACAAAAAAGTTATAGTTATCGATCAGTATCGATACGCTGCAGAACGAACACTATCTGAATTTCCTGCGGGATATGTGGATAAAAGCGAAACTCCTGAACAAGCTTCACGAAGAGAACTTAGGGAAGAAACAGGTTATAACACAAAAAAACTAACAAAACTTTTTACTACCTTTCACAATCCTAAGACAGTAGGACAATTTCATTTCTTTCTTGCAGAAGAATGTAATAAGACAAAGACCGCATTCTCGCCAGAGAAAACGGAACAGGTAGCTATTCGCAAGGTGTCCTTTAAGAGGGTATATTCAATGATCACGAAAAACGAAATTAAAACAACTGCTGCTATTGCAGCAGGGTTAATGGCATTTCAGAAACTGGGCTTGTTAAGTCGTGAGTAGAAAAATCATAGACAAAATAATTTCTAACATCCCCCATCAGGCGGAGCTAGGTTTAGCCTCAGATATAGAATTTTCAATTCCTCTACGCTATAATCAAACTCAACCCCTTTGTTAAGGAATAAGTCCTTTAGGGGGAGCAGAGAAAGGAGGAAAAATTTAATGAACGGAACAATTAAAACAAAAACAGATAGAGGATTTGGATTTATTTCCCGTGAAGGAGAAGCTAAAGACCTTTTCTTCCACTCTAATGATCTAGTCGGTGTTACCTTCGACGAACTTCAAGAAGGCGCGAATGTAACGTTTGACGTTGTGGATACTCCAAAAGGACAAAGCGCAAAAAACGTAAAGCTCGCTTAAGCAGAACAGTTTTCAATCTACTACTTGTTGATGAATAATTCCTTCAGGGGGAGCAATTTGTAAATTGTTTCTGTGAGATTTATAGTATACCTACTGTGACAAAAAATCCCCTACTTAATGCAGCTTCAGCTGTCCTCTATATAATAGTAGTATCCATAGTTCTTTTTTACGGCTCAGAATTTGTTGAACCGGAAGACTCTATTTTTGCGCCAATCGCAATGCTTTCTCTTTTTACCCTTTCCGCGACGGTAATGGGATATATCTTCTTTTTTCAGCCTATCCAGCTCTATCTTGACGGGAAAAAGAAAGAAGCAGCCAACCTTTTTCTTAAGACTATCGCATCATTTGGTGTAATCACAATTATTATTCTTTTGTTATTTTTCTCAGGAGCCTATAAACTTCTTTTTTGACATTTCTGTCCCAAAGGTTTATAAATTAGACCAATGAATCCCGTTAGATATATGAGCGGGATTTATAAATCTTCTATGAAAAGGGGTTATCTAACGGGATGAATAAGCTAATTCTGCCGATTGCCCTTATTGTAATAATTCTCATTACCGCAGCGGGTTTTCTTCTCTTTAATAAAAGCTCCGAGACTCCTCTGTCGGAGATTATGACCAAGCAAGAGCAACCTGAGCAAACACCTCAAGCCACTTTTGGTAATCCTAAGAAAAGCGCACATTACGAAACAAATACGCCGAATCACGGCTCAACTCTTGCCGGAGTTCCTGTTAATGTAGTTATAGATTTTAATTTTGATCTGGCGGAGCCCTCGGAAATAAAAATTGAAATGGGAGAGAAGGATTACGGAGTAGGAGATACGGTAATTGATGAAAATAAACTTTCAATGAGAAGATCGATGGACCCTTCTTCTCCCGACGGATTATATACCGTGAATTACAATGCTTGCTGGCCGGATAAGACTTGCCATGACGGGTATTTCCAGTTTGCAATAGATCGCAGTTTGTCCTCAGAATTTGAAGACATGACCGGACAGGACGAAATAACTA
>CAYIUZ010000117.1:0-3249 GCA_964366705.1 uncultured Gammaproteobacteria bacterium
GTGAATTTGTTGTTCGAAATGATATAATTTGAATAGTATGGTCGAGCCTGCCCAATCAGAAAATCCTATGAGCGTTGAGAGACAAAAACCACTAGAAGGTGTTACACCTCATGAACAAGCAGTGGTTAAGCGTGCTGAAGAGGAAGCGCGATCTTCTTCTTTTGAGGCAGTACGTCAGGCGGGTTATATTGCCCCACAATTTTCTTTGCAAGAACAAACAGTAAGTACCCTGACAGGCCAAATTCCCGAAACAGCAAAAGCGATAAAAGAGATTCGAGGGCAAGTTGAAGAAGGAACAGGCGATCAAACTAGGGCGCTAGAGGAGGCTTTCCGTCGATTAGGTCTTACTAGTGCTGTAGAAAGAAGAGTTTCTCGTGAGGCGATTGAGTTCTACTCTCCCGAGATGCTCAAAATTCTCTTTCTTAGAAAAGCAGAGAAAGCATTAACCCAACTCCAAGAAAAGGGAGAGTTTCCAGATGACTTTAGGTGGATTTCGCAACAAGAGATTAGAAATGTGCAGGTAGTAATTGAAGGTTTGGAAGAAATGGTTAGTTTAGATCCACAAACAAGGCAAGCACTCGGGTATCCACGGTTTTACAAAGAAGAAGAGAGTGAGGTTGAACAAAATGGGAAGCAGGTAAAAGTAATGGTTAGGACGGACGTCACTGAACAAAAAATTAAAGAATTTGAAGAAGAAAAAAGGATAGACGAGATGAAGAGAATTTTAGATGCAGTTTCTGCATTTAATAGGATTTTTGAATTTTATGGACTGGCTCAAAGGCCCCTATCAGTTGATGCGAAAGCTTACCATGATATTTTTGTTCAACTTTCAAAAATGGGTCAAACACCACCATTGGGTTCTGTCTATAAAAATCTTTTTGAAGCCCCATCGCTCCTCTCGGAAACTCCGGAGCTTGGTATTTTAATCGATAAGGCTTTTAAGAAATTAATAGAGGTTACTGGGAGTGAAGAGAATCCTTTTATCGCTGTACCTTCAGCAGAAAAGAGAAGAGAAGCGCTTGTTGTTGTAAAAGAGGAGTTGTTTAAAGATATGCCTCGAAGGGATGGCCTCTATGGTAATCTTGCCGAGACCGCAGCACGTATAGCGTTACTATTGGCTTATCATTGGGATATACCTCAATCTTCTGTATGCGATCTGGACGAAGGAAAAGGAGAAGTAAAACTGGAGACTTCTTATGGAGACTCTATGAAGATGGACTTTTTCTCAGCAAGATGTATTGGCGATCTTCGTGATTACCATGGACCGTTTGGCAATCAACATTTTACAGGAGTAATGCTTAATTTGACCGATAATTTCTTGCGAGTAGCAAGTCTAACACTCGAAGGCGCTGGTAAGGTTAAACATAGAGTTTCTCTTTGGGATTTACTAACTGAATATGGGTTTAGTTTAAGGGATATACCCTGGAAGGGGGAAGATATCAAATTATCAAACTTATCAGACGAAATTAGAAATAAGCTTGGAAAAGTAACCCCTAGAGGAAAAACTGTAACTTGGGAGAATTTAACTGGGGGACGAGAGGATGCCCTTAACGTACCTTACTACCTACACCTTTATTATGTAGGTAAGTTTTATGACATCCTAACAACTAACGAATTTCCTGAATTGATAGGAAAAACGATTAATACATCTTTTTGGGAGGACTTAAATAAACCGTTTGATTTAGGCTTTAAGATTTTTCTTGGTAGCAGAGGGCTCGACGAAGAAACAATTTTTAAGCTAATGTTGATAGAAAAAGTCAACCTAGTAGCAAGCATATTATCAGCTATTGAGGATAGATTGCATGTTACTGAGGAAGAATTTCGCCGTTTGGTAGGAAAGGTTGATGGGAGAGAGGTACTTTCTGCTGTTTTTAAATCAGGATTTTTGAAAGAAGAGTTAAGAGGAATAAAATTAGATGAGGGTAGATATGCGATTAATATTGATATAAAAGGATTGATTCAAAAGATAATAAAACTCGGGAGAGGAATTGTTCCTGGAGACAGCTTAATAGCGAATTTGTTTAGCACTGATGAAATAGAAATGATAGAGAGGTCTAGGGTTTATTACCCTTACCGTTTACGTCGTCAGAGGACGCCTGAAGATCCATTGCACATTGTAGATGCGCTCAATATGGCGCTAAAGCAGCCGAAGGATCGTGCTTAAGGAAGAACAGGAATTTGAGTAGGGGCTATAATCTCCCTGTCCCTAACAAGCGCATCAGAGCATCAATAGCTGCTCTTCTTGGTTCTGGGGCTGTCACTCCTGGAACACCAGCTTTGCCTATAATTTTCTCTATCCCAGTGGCGTATTGGAGTCCTTGATAACCTACTGCTACTCCGCCACGAATAATTCCACCCCCCGTAGGTCCTCCAAATGGTAATCCTCGACTAATTGCTTCTCTCATGGCATCAACAATATTTGGAATCAATAATAGTATACCAAGTCCTAATAATCCTTGCAACATACCAAAAATCGGAGCAAGTAGAGTAGGCACTGGAACGAAAGGATTTCCTGTTGGACCGATTGTTCTTACAATTACCCATCCTAGTAGAAGAATTAGATATGCAGCAGGGAAGACGATGATGTTTGACAATAACCCAGAAAACCATCCCCAAAAAAGCGGCCTTCCCGGAAGAGCATTGAAAAGAATGATGAGTGGGGAAATTACAATTTGGAATATAAGCCTAAGATACGCCATAAGAAACATAAAAAAGATTCTGATAACTGCAAAAAGAAAGAGTAGTGCAAATATCAGTAAAATTATACCTGCACCTATCCCAGCTCCAAGTGGTCCTCCAATCAGAAATCCAATTATGCCTCCTAGAATTGCTGGGAGGAAACCACCTGAGAAATTTCCAATGATGTTTTTGATCTGGGCAGGTAGATTAGTCGGCGTTACTAGATCTATTACCCTATCTACCAAGGAGGTACTCACAAAAGCTAAGTCTATAAGAAGTCCAGCAATAGCAAAACTAAAGGTAACTAGAATGAGCGCAATAATAATTCGGGGGAGTGCTGATTGAATGGTGATGACTGTTTGTGGATTAAGGTGAACCCGAAACATAATGGCAAAAGCCATCACTATAAAAAGTATAACAAAAAGGAAATATGCGAGGTTTCTAAAGCCTCGCCAGATACCCAATAATCCTTCATTAGCAAGTCTTTGAAAGCCTTCCTGGGCATATGCGGGCTTAATAATGCCTAATTTATTACCAAGGTCTGCAAAATAAGTGATTCCTGAAGCAGGA
>CAYIUZ010000118.1:0-3223 GCA_964366705.1 uncultured Gammaproteobacteria bacterium
TTCCAACAAGAAAATAGCGCGGGAACTGCAGGAAATCCTGACTCTGCCTAACCCTGTCTCGCCACAGGCGAGGCAGGGGAAATCTGCTTTGTGGATTCCCACCCTCTACCCAATGGGAGGAATTATTACAACTCTAAACAAAAATACCTCAAAACCGAGGGGGTTTGTTAAATTAAAATTCTTTTTTAAATACATCTATTTTAAAACGGGAGTTTTTCTTTCAGGGATTTGGGTAGAGGCATTTCCCACGCCTCCCATTTTTCTTTACACATCCCTTTGTGATCAATTTCTACATTGGCAATTTTTGTTGCTACGCATTCATTGGAATAAGTTTTTCCATCCGCTCCACAAACTGGATCCCAGATCATTGGACAAACGATTTTCTCTGGAATTTCTGGCTTTTTTGGAATCTCCGGTTTTTCAAAAGGAACACATCTAAAAACGGGACAACCTTCTGTTGTTCTTTCTATGGTTATTCTTCCTTCAGGGCATTTAGGTGGAGCAGAAAGCTTACATTTGGTCCAGTCCGGAGGAAGAGAAATTCCAGGATAAAGCTCTTTATATTTTTCTTTACATTCTTTAAATCTTTCTCTCCACTCTTCGAATTTCTCTTTCCATTCTTCAGGATATTCCTTCCATTCTTCGGGATATTCCCATTCCTCGGGGTGTTCTTTCCATTCTTTAAGCCCTTCTTTCCATTCCTCCGAATACTCTTTCCATTCCTCCGAATACTCTTTCCATTCTTCGGAATGTTTTTTCCACCATTCAATTTTTTCTGCAATTCTCTGAACAATTCGGGCTTTCCAATAAGCCGAGGTAGCTAATCCATAGGCTCTTTCATATTTTTCTTCTTCGAAGGCTTTTTTTGCTTTAGCTAAATGCTCTTTAGCTAATTCAAGGAGCCTTAGGGCAGCCTTTCCTTTATATACTTCGGGGTCAATTTTTTTTACCGCCTCCTCTGCCTTATCTATCTCAAGTTCTGCTTTTTCAATTTGTTCTTGGGCTTTTTCAGGAGTTATCTTCCAATATTTCTCCATCCATTCAATATTTTTTTCTTCCATTTCTTCTACGATTTCTTCCATTTTTTCTGAAAGTTCCTCACTTCTCATATCACTGATTACATCTAAGTATTTTATTCTGTCTCCACTTATTTTTTCCATGTATTCTTTGAATCTTTCTTGACGATCCTCTGGCATTTTTTCTAAATCTTTGTGAAATTTCTCCAAAATTTCTTCTTGTAATTCTTTTATTTTTTCTTTAACTTCTTCAAGAACTTTCTCTTCTAATTCTTTTAACATTTCTAAATTCCTAAATTCTTTAAATTCGCTCCCCTTTATTTCTTTCAGGTTTTTTCCCAATCTTTCGGGAATTTTATCTTTATCTTCTAATTTCATCATTACCTCTTTAAATCTTTCCAAATGTCTTTCTCTGGCTTCTTTGATTTTCTCTAATAACTCAGAAGGAACCTGAGTTTCTAGTCTTTGAAGCAACCTGTGGTGGAGAATCTGATGCCCAAGATATTTATCAAAAAATTCATTCAGCTTAGGATTTTCCACTGCCTTTATCTTAAATTTCTCACATCTTGCTTTAAGTCCATCGATTTCTTCCTCATAATCGCTAAAGGCTTTCTTTATTTCTTCGGGATCAGTTTTCTTTTCAACTAATTTTTTAGCTTCGATTATTCTCTCGTCAGCAAATTTTAATTTTAGTTCTACTTTAGCTATTGGATTGAAAGTGAAAAGAGAACGAAACCATCGACCCCAATTTTTCAGAAAATAAAATGGGTTATCTGGCAAAAGCCTTAGTTCTCTGACTCCTAGATCTTCTGGCAGAATATTCTCATCAAGATTTACAGCTTCGGTTACTTCAGAGGATATTTCAGCCGGAGGCGTTTCCTCTTGAGCAAAAACCACAAACCCAAAAACAAACAATAAAGCAAAACCTAACAAGAAAATCTTTAAATTATTCATATTAAAATTATTAGTCTTTCAATTATTTTAATCCGACCTTGAAGTTTAGTTTTATTTTACCATAAAAAACAAAATCCGCCAAAATCAGCGGATTTTGTTCCTCACAAGGAAAAGAAGATTTTTACTTTACTTAGGGTAGTAATGATCCTGGTTGGTTGGGTAGACTTTTCCATCAGTGCAGGTTGCCTGATAGACTGGCTGATAAGAAGACTTTGAAGCTACCTCCCAATTTTCATTATCTCCAGTATTTTTGTAGTAGTAAACGGTTGCTCTTTCCAGCTTGTAATCATAACTGTTATAGCCATAGGTTCCTTGAGCACACTTGCAGAATTTTTCGGCCTGATCATTCTTTTTGTAGAGATATTTATAATCAGCGCTCCAGCATTTCACTTTTGCCTTCTCTTTTGTTGTTCCAGAGGCTTCGGCTGATTTCTCTCCCTCATTGCCAGCCTTGTCTACAGCTGAAACAACATAGTAATAGATAGTAGAAGCTTCTAATCCAGTATCTGAGTAAGAGTTGGTGGTAGGTTTTGCAATCAAGTCGTAAGGACCGCCAGAAGTTTTGCTTCGATAGACATTGTAATGGTCTAAATCAGCTTCAGTATTGGCATCCCAAGAAAGATCAAGTTGGCTATCTGAAACAGTAGTAACAGTTAAACCAGTTACCTTAGCTGGTGCTGTCACATCATAAGTGAAAGTGCTCTTTGCCTGAGTAGCCGCATTTCCTGCAGTATCTTTGGCATCAACAGTTAGGGTATTTGAGCCTTCAACAATTCCAGTCTCTTTATAAGAGCAAGGGACTTCAGTGGTTCCAGCAGTACAGTGAGTCGCCGGATCAAAAACAGTTGAAGTCGCACTGTTAATAGTGACGACAATGGTAGCTTCATCTACGTTGACATTATCTTTAACTGTAAACTTAACCTCTTGAGAATTAGTAACACTTCCATCAACCGGCTTATTTATAGTAACTGTTGGTGGTGTCGTATCTTTAAAAGTCCACTTCAAAGCAGCCTGGGCATCAACTAATCCCCAGCCATAGGTATCATCTCTGCCAGTTACTCCTTTATCTTCAGCGGTTTCTTGAAGAGCAGCTCTTATTTCGTCGGGATTAGTGGCATTTCCCTTGGCAAGCAAAAGAGCAGCTACCCCAGAAACATGGGGAGTAGCCATCGAGGTTCCCTGGAAGAAATAATAAGCGAAATCACAAACTTGCCAACTGTTCTTAAAGGTCTGTTGCAAGACTCCATCAGCAT
>CAYIUZ010000119.1:0-3218 GCA_964366705.1 uncultured Gammaproteobacteria bacterium
ATTACTTTCATTTCCGTTAAATTTAAATATAATTTATCTTTTGAAAGCCCTAACAAATCCTCATCAGAACAATTCCTGATTGAGACAATATTTGTGGGTCCTACTTTTCCTGAAATTTGCAATGTCTTTGGAGGTTTATCTACTAAGTATTCAATAAGAGGATTATAAAGACCTAACTCATTAATGTTTTCCAGACTTAATGCCCCAAAAAAATGATATTCCCATGAAGAATCTGCAGCAATTAGTTTTACCTTTAAATCTTTTGCGGATTTTAAGATAGATGCAACTTCAGGATTCATAACTCCCGGCTTGTATGCTACTTCTATTTTTGAACGAGCATTAAAAATTTGCTCGTCAATTGTGTATTTTTGATTAATTGATTCAGACAATAATTTTTCTGCTAAAAATTTTGCGGATTTTTTATCAATTCCCTCAAGCCTATAAACCCTAACAGATCTCACTTTTGCAACTGGCGTTTTTTTAATTTTATTTAATACCCCAATTCCTTTTAAATCCTCCCATTCGTTTTTTGATACTACCCTAACTGTATAAATCATAAGCTTTCCCTTTCCATATCTCTCCATCCAACATCACTTCTAAAATGCAGATTGTTATTTTCAATTGTTACTAATGACATTGCTCCGTATACTCTCATTCGCGCTTGGGATAAAGTCAAACCAACACCAGTCAAATGAAATACTCTTCCACCAGTTGCCACAAATTTATTTTCTTTTTTAGAAATTCCTGCACCGTAAATATTTATATTCGGTAACTTACTAACTTTCTCAAGTCCTTTTATTTTTGCGCCTTTTACTCTTGAATAATCTATTGGATATCCTCTACTGCATCCTGCAACACTAACCCGAATTAATTTATCCGTTTTTAATTTCAATTTATTAATTTTTTTTTCTAAAACTGCCTTAACCATACTTAAGTAGTCAGATGTAATTCCAGGAATCAAAACTTGCGCTTCTGGATCTCCCCATCTGGAATTAAACTCCACAATTTTAATTCCTTTATCCGTAATCATTCCGCCTAAATACAAAATTCCAGAGTATGGTCTCTCTTCTTTTTTCATTCCTTTCATAAATGGAACAAGAATTTTATTTTCAATTTCTTTTTCAACCTTTGGCGAAATAATCTTTGGATTTGAAACACAGCCCATTCCTCCAGTGTTGGGACCAGTATCTCCATCGAATGCTGTTTTATGATCCTGTGCAGATCCAAGAATCTTGTAGCTTTCCCCATCACAAACCGCAAATAAAGAAAATTCCTCACCAATCATCGCTTCTTCAACTACAAATGTTTCTCCTGCTTTTCCAAAACTTTTCATTTGCTTGATTGCTAAAATCGCCTCTTTTTTATTCCCCGCTTTAATTGCGCCTTTTCCTAAAGCAAGCCCCGATGCTTTCACATATAAAGGTTGCTCTCTAAGAGACTTAACATAAAAAATCCCTTTACTCTGTGAATCAAAGCTTTTGAAATGTGGGGCTGGAAGATGATATTTAAGCATAAAATTTCTTGACCATTCTTTACTCCACTCAATCTCTGATGATTTTTGTGTTGGACCAAATGTCTTTACTCCAAGAACAGTTAATTTATCTACAAAACCTAATGCTATTGGATCATCCTGTGCTACATCTACTAAATCTATGTCAAACTTTTTAATAACATCCTTAATTTTTTCAAAATCTATTGAGGGAATATCAAAAAGAGAAGTTACTTTTTTATTTGAGAAATCTATAAATGGATTTCCAGGTACCACAAAAATTTTTTTAACTTTTTTATTTTTCGAATAAGCGTCCGCTATTACATGTTCCCGTCCCCCCGAACCTAAAATTAAAATATTCATTCCGTTAGAAAATCCTTTCTAAAAAGGCCAACAATCAAACCATAATAAATAGATATTAAATAATTTTTTTTAACGGGATTCATTTGCAAAGTTTTTTTAATACCGAAACATATAATTTATTTTCTTTTACCTTTAATCTTTTATATAAAGATTCAACTGTATCGTCCTTATTTATTTTTTCAAAGGTTCGGTCTAAGACTTTACCAAAATCAAATTCGTCTGACAGAAAATGGATTGAGGATCCAGCATAAGTCGCATTATTATTTAAAAAATTTTCAATTGCAGCATCTGTTAATTTTCCTCGATTCCAAATTGCTGTTGTACCATCTGGATTTTTTATCTTTCCATTCATTTCATCTGGAATTAAACCCGGATGAAGGTTTAATATTTTATTTTTATAATTACTTAATACATCTTTATCAATAATTAATCTCCATCCCGCTAGACACACAAAATCGATTTCATATTTTTTTAAAGTTTTTAAGAGATTTTTTTTATTTGAAATTTCTGTATGAATTTTACTTTTCTTTGCTCGAACTAAACCATATGCGTCAGTGTCTGAACTTACAACGACACTAATTCTTCCTGAAATTTTCTTATTATTAATTGCATCAATTATAGCTTGAAGATTTGAACCAGTTCCAGCATTTGAAATTAAAATAGCTAAAGACTTCATTTCTGATAATAGCTAATTAATTTCTTTTTTTTTCCTATATCAATTGGATACTCACCCGTAAAACATGCTGTGCATAATTGATCCTCTGGTACTCCTATTGCCTTCAATAAACCTTCATATGAGAGATAGTATAAAGAATCTGACCCTATAAATTTTTTAATTTTAGGTACACTCATATTAGCTCCAATTAAATTTTTTTGCGTTGGCGTATCAATTCCATAAAAATCAGGAAACTTAACTGGAGGAGAAGAACTTATGATATGAACTTTTTTTGCCCCATTTCTCCTAAGCATAGAAACAAGTTTTTTAGCTGTAGTTCCCCTAACAATTGAATCATCAATTATGACCACGTTTTTATTTTTAATAATTTCTTTAATAGGATTATGCTTCATTTCTACCCCTCTTTCTCTTAAATGCTGGTCTGGCATAATAAAAGTTCTTCCAATATATCTATTTTTAGTTATACCAAACTCCAGTGGAATTTTTAGTGTCGCCGCATAACCAATGGCTGCAGGAATTGATGAATCTGGAATAGGAATTACTACGTCAGCTTTTATTGGATTTTCCTTTGCTAATTGAATCCCCATATTTTTCCTAACATCATAAACACTCTTTCCAAGAAGTATACTGTCAGGTCTCGCAAAATAAACAAATTCAAAAATATCTAATTTAGGCGTTGGCTTCGCAAGT
>CAYIUZ010000120.1:0-3216 GCA_964366705.1 uncultured Gammaproteobacteria bacterium
ACGTGTGCTCTTCCGATCTTATCTCACCGTTTTGCGCTATTGCACTGATCTCAATAATATTTTCTCCATCATCTAATGCTATTTCTGTCGAAAAATTCCCGTTGCTAGCCGCAACTGCCGCTTCTTCGTTAGACTCCGTGAGTACTACTATTTTAGCATTTGGAACAGTTTTTCCGGAAATAGTAATAATTCTTTCGTCTGTAACTTCTTCATCGGTTGGTCTTTCGATAGTTACAAAAACAGAAGAACTAGGTGAGGGTGTAGGATTTTCTATGGTAATATTCTTAATATCAGAGGGGTCCACCTTTTTCGTTGATTGATAGATAAAAAATGCGCCAATAGCCACAGCAATTCCAATTAAGGCAGCGATAAAAGAAAGAATAATTTTTTCTTTTTTCATAAACACCTGGGATTTATACTGCCATGCTTAAAGTAAAGCAAAAGACACTCTAAAGTAAGGCTCATGATACTACTTAAATAATTATCTTGTCAAGAAAACTTACACATGGTAGGATATGCAAATGGACGTAACATTACTTAATGAAAATACTCTAAAAATTAAAGGTAAAAATGCTTCAATCATCGTAAATCCTTCGACTTTCATCTCAAAAACAGAAGCAGATGCGATAATCTTACTTAAAAGTGATTTAAGTTTTAATGCTGATAAAATCGAGGGAAGCAGGATTATTATAAAGGGTCCTGGAGAATATGAAATTAGCGGAATTAAAATATCTACTACTAAGGTAGAAGAAGATCAGGTAGCAAGAATTGATGTAGATAATGTTAAAGTTCTAGTAGGAAATGGATTAGCTATTGAAAAAATCCACGATAAAATTGAAGAATCACAAGTCGTAGTAATTAATTCCGACGAAGAGTTTAATCATTCGATTCTAACTTCGCTCGAGCCAAATGTAATACTAATTTATGGAGCAAAAAAGACAGAAGTTGCAAAATCTTTAGGAAAAGATGGAGCCATTAGTGCAAGTAAATATTCAATAGCTTCCGACAAGCTTCCTGCGGAAATGGAAGTAATTTTATTAGGCTAAAGTAAAGGGTTTTAGTTTGCTACTGTTTGAGTCATTGTTTTTTCAAGAGTGTTGATTTATCATTTTAAAACTTATGGCCACATCAAAAGTTCCACCTCACAATGAAGAAGCAGAGCAAAGTGTATTAGGTGCTATTCTCATGAGCAAAGATACGATCGGTCTTATTTCGGATAAATTAAAACCCAAAGATTTTTACGATGATAATCATGGAAAAATTTTTGAAGCTATGCTTGCTCTTCACGACCGCGCCAAACCAATTGATCTTCTTACGCTTACTAAAGAGTTAAAAAGTCTTAAGGCAAAAGTGGATGTATCTTACCTAACAGAGCTTTTAAATGCAGTTCCCACAGCTGCAAATGCTGAGCATTACGCACAAATTATTCAGGGAGATTCTGTGAAAAGATCTTTAATAAATCTAGGTTCAAATATCGCTGAAATGGGCTTTATGGAGGATAAGGAGGCTGAGGATTTACTCGATAAAGCAGAGGCTTCTGTTTTTGCGATTACCCAAGGGCACACCATCAAAGGTTTCGTACCAATTAAAGCTGGTCTTGCTGAAAGTTTTGACAGAATTGACGAATTACATAAATCAGGCGCAGGCCTCAGGGGAGTAAAAACAGGCTTCACTGATTTAGATAATCTTCTCTCCGGAATGCAGGCCTCCAACTTATTAATTCTCGCTGCGCGCCCAGGTCAGGGAAAGACTGCTTTTATTGTTAATATGTCACAGCATATAGCAGTTAATGAAAAAAAGTCTGTGGGCATTTTTTCTCTTGAAATGAGTCAGGAGGAGTTAGTTGACCGTCTTTTGGTGGGTCAAGCAGATGTGGACGCATGGAGACTTAAAACAGGAAGGCTTAATGAATCTGATTTTACAAAGCTCTCAGAAGCTATGGGGGTTTTAGCAGATGCGCCGATTTATATAGATGATACTCCCGGAATTTCAGTTTCTCAGATTAGAACTAAGGCAAGACGTCTTCAGCTTGAACATAATGTTTCTATTATAATAGTAGACTATCTTCAGTTAGTGGATCCTGGAAAACATTATGAGAATAGAGTCCAGGAAGTGTCAATTGTTTCTCAAGCTTTAAAAAATTTGGCCCGCGAATTAAAAATTCCTGTTCTTGCTCTTTCTCAGCTTTCGCGCGCAGTAGAGCATAGAGGGGAAAAGAAACCACAACTCGCAGATCTTAGAGAGTCAGGTGCTATTGAGCAGGATGCTGACGTAGTCATGTTTTTATATAGACCAGATGCAGAAATAGCTGATGTTATGCAGACTAAGTTATCTGTTGCCAAACACAGAAATGGACCTCAGGGAGAAATAGACCTGTTGTTTCGTGGAGATAGAATTAGATTCTATAACATGGAGAGAAAGCGTGAGGAAGTATCAGCACCTAAAGAGCCCACCCAAGCAACTGTTATTTAACTTTGATATATTTACATTTATTGACTTGATTGTATATTATAAGTGAATTGATCCGCTTTCGCATGAAGTGGGCGGACAAGAAGGGGGTGAATGTTATGGACGATCAAAATAATCCAGCAGGAGGCATACCAGACCCAAATGCAGGTGGAATGCCACCTCAAGATCCAGGGGTAGGAGGAGGAATGCCAGCACAGGATCCAGCAGTGGGAGGAGTAACTCCACTACCAGCAGATCCAGGGGTAGGGCAAGCAGTGCCAACAGAAACACCAGTAATCGACCCAAATCAAGGTTGGACACCGCCACCTGCGCCTGTTACACCACCAGTAGATCCAGCCGCAGGAGTACCTGCAGCACCAGAACCAGCACAGGGTGGGACAGACCAGGGAACAGGACAAGGAGTAGTTTAAATTTCTCCTTGAGCCTGCCGGCAGGCAGGTTTTTTGTTTCGAAACAAAAATAGACTAGCAAAATTTGGAAGCTAGTCTATTTTTTTGGTTATCGTGGGCTGAGGGAGTTATCTGATTAAGTACCGGGGGAAGGATCTTGACTGCCGGCAAGGCAGGTCGAACTCTCACATTTGGTTAATATTTAGTAGCGCGGGAGGGACTCGAACCCACATGAGTTTAAAGCTCAAAGGTTTTTGAGACCTTCGTGTCTACCATTCCACCACCGCGCCATGTTTCAATCTTTATTTTTAGCTTCAGATATTATATACTTTCCCATATGACACTTCAATCCTCCTTC
>CAYIUZ010000121.1:0-3192 GCA_964366705.1 uncultured Gammaproteobacteria bacterium
GTCTCTGCTTCACATGTATCAATCCCTGATCCTCCTTTTGCACTATCAGTGTCCGTTCCTCCTATTAATGTATCGCTTCCTGAACCACCCTCAAGAGCATCGTTATTATTTTCTCCCAGCACCAAATCGTTACCAGAACCTCCGATTAATTTATCATCGCCATCTCCGCCAAAAATCTGATCATCATCAGAACCTGCGTCCACCTTATCGTTTCCGGATCCAGCTATGATCACATCATTTCCGCTACTTGGATTTGCGCTATCGTCTTCACTTCCTAAATCAATTACGTCATTTCCAGTCTGTCCGTCTACCGTGTCAATTCCTGACATAGTAACTATACAATCATGTCCGCCTCCACCCTTGACTTTATCATCACCTTCAAATGTAACTATAACGTCATTTTTAGAAGTCCCATTTATATTGTCATTACCACTAGTTCCGTAAATTGGAGAATTCGGGAAAGAAATTAAATCGCACTGAGCAGGCAAGTCTAAAGCGATTCCTATTTGAATATCAAATGTTATTGATTTATTCTGGAATTCATTTCCCGCACTAGAATCAAAGGTTACTATTATTTCGTAGTCAGTGTTAACACCATTCCCAAGTGTTGAAAGTGGAATTCCATCAGGGCCAGCGGAATCTAAAAAGAATTGTTCAAGTGTTTGATTATAAAGTGTAGTTATCCCTTCTCTTATTTCAACATTCATGACTGATTTCATATTTCCCGTATCATTTGTAAGAATTCCTCTCACTCCAACTTGCCTCGGGGATGTTGCACCATTCGCTACATTTACACTTCTAGTTTCTGAGTCTCCCGGCGTCATATTATTTACGCTAAAAATTGGGCCGACGTTTCCAATTCCAATACCCCAGTCAACAGTAAGATCTCCAACAGCGTATGCATTTTTATTCAGAAAGCTTAATCCATTATTCTGAATAATAAGCGCTCCAATTAAAACAAGACTTAAAATTGATAAAATTTTCTTTTTCATATCGACTCTGTTGCACTGCTTGAATTTTGTGGTTGCGATGACGTTCTTAACACAAAGTCTGTAGAATTATTATCTGAATCATAACCATTTCCCTTAGTAACATCTGTCCCGGATGTCATAGACGTTGCATCTGAAGCAAATAAAGCTTTCCTCTCCAAACTTTGGTCTGCTCCCGGAGCCAATACATTTGCACCTTCGCCTATTGTTGCGCCGTTATTCCAACTCAAGGCATCGATTATGGCACCTGTATTCTCTGAGCCGTTCCTTAAAGCAATACTCATGCTGTTGGTTAGGGAGGCAGACGTAGAAGCATCAGCCCCAATCGAACTCGAAAAAGAAGCATCGCTGTTTCTTGCCCATAAGTAAAATCCGTGAGCTGGGACAATGGCTGTAGATGTAAATGACTTGATTGTATTGTCTGCTGAGGAATTTCCCGTTCTACTAACTAATCTATGGCCATTCAGATCTATAGGCGAACTTGTTGGATTGTATAATTCTATAAAATCATGCTCTGAATCACCCAGGCCACCATCTATTTGGACTTCGCTAATAACCAAATGGTTTGCGATGCTTGGATTGGGAGATGGAGTAGGGGATATTGAAGGAGTAGGAGATATGCTTGGAATTGGAGTAGGAAAAGATGTTGCCGCTGCAAAGGTGTTATTACCACTTTGTGCTTGATCAGAAAATAAAGCGAAGGATACCTTATAAGAACTAACAGCTAAAATCATTAGAATAATTAATATATAAAACGTTTTTCTCATGTCTATCTAAATCCAAAATTTGTCTCTGTTTTCATTTTTTCAACTAATTTTTTCTCAATGCTTTTTTCAAGCTCTTTTTTTATATTCCAAAGTTCAAATAAAACAAAAACAAAAATAGGAGTTACTATAAATAATAAAAATCCTTGGATTGTAGATAGAAAAACTATTAATTTTCCGAGATAGGGGATAGTAAAAATCTGTTTTCCTATTATGTTACTTGACGATACGGGATCGGAATCTTTTGAATCATTTGCGTCTCCTTTTGTGCTATATTCTACGTTTGAACTTTTAATCTGGGACTCAACAATCCTATGAGTAATTGTTTTCCCCTCCTGAGAGAAGGCAATTACATCTCCTACATCATAAGAAGTATTTGGCTTAGTAAAAATTACACTTCCTACGGAAACATTTGGCTCCATACTTCCTGTAAGAACTACGAAAGACTGAAAGCCACCAAGCTTGTCAGTCTTAGAAGAAATAAGAGTAAATACAACAATTGGCAGTATTATAAGAACTGCAATAGTCAGTAAAATATTTATTCCTTTAAGTCCCCCTTTCCCTATTTTTTTAATATTATTATTTTTATTCATAATTCTTAATTTGTGATTCATAATTTATAAATCCTGGTAACTGGTGAGACTGCCTGAATCTCTTTCGAGCGCATATCCCACCAGCCCACATAATTTTTTACCAAGGTGCACTTGTCTGCTTTGCATTTACTTGGATTGTTGATGTAAATACTTTGCCTTGGAAGTCATCGCCAGCATCTTCATCAAACTCTACAGTTAATCTAAGCTGAGCTCTTGATCCAGGTGCAATATCGAAAGGAAGTCCTGTGTTTGTACCATCATCTGTGTAATAGATAACACCAGTAATCCCGTTTGTATCGGAAATTATTGATACCCAAGAAGCTCCATCCCATCTCTCGACGTCAACGACTTTAACCATGTTTTGACCATCAAGCCCTACATCTCCCCATGTTCCCGTAGCAAAACCACTAAAATTCATAGGGATTGATCCGTCATTTTTAACATCAAAATTAACGAATGCTTCTTCACCTGGAACCCAATTGGTAGCTAAAACTTCGTTTGCAAATGCTGAATCTGCATTTTGATCAAGTACATTTACTTCAAGTGTTCCTGCACTAAAAGTATTCCCTGTACTGTTTGCTTGTGAGGTGAAGAATGCGAAGGTTGCTCCTGCCATAATAGACAGAGATGCAACAATTGAAATTCCGCTTAACATTATTTTTTTATTTATCATTTATTTTTCACCCCCTTTCGTGTCTGCAGGGCCATGCCTTGCAGGGTTTTTCCTTATTGAAAAAGAGGGCAGCTCTTTTCCAATTCTCTATTCCAAACCATTCAGCAATCGCAACCTTAGCCATCCTCCTATTCTTGCTGTTCTATCACGTTTGACGTGACTCACAGAGCGAT
>CAYIUZ010000122.1:0-3171 GCA_964366705.1 uncultured Gammaproteobacteria bacterium
TAAATAAGTTCATAAGAGAACAATTGGCGGCAAATACAAGTCGCCAATTTTTTTTGATAACAGGAGGAGGAACTATTGCCAGGAATTATAGAGATGCAGGACGAGATGTAATAGGACATGAGCTTACACGCGACGACTTAGATTGGCTTGGAATTCATGCCACCAAAATGAATGCCCACTTAGTTAGGACTATCTTCCGAGACATAGCGCATCCTTTTGTACTTAAGCATTACGAAATCATAAGAAAGGTAGAGGAGCCGGTGGTGGTAGCTTCTGGTTGGAAGCCTGGTTGGTCTACTGACTACTGTTCTGTAATGATTTGTGAAGATTATGGAATAAAAACCCTCATAAACCTCTCCAACATAGACCAAGTTTATAATGATGACCCCCGAAAAAATAAAGACGCAAAGCCACTTGATAAAATTTCCTGGACAGAATTTAGAAAAATGGTGGGCGACGAGTGGATTCCCGGAATGAACAGCCCATTTGATCCAATTGCATCTAAAAAAGCGCATGAATTAGGAGTAAAAGTAGTAGTTTTAAATGGAAATAATATGGAAAATCTTGAAAATTACTTTAATGGAAAAGATTTCAAAGGCACTGTGATTGAGTAGACTTAAGATTTATGATATATGATTTAAGAATAATTTAGGTATTCATGAATCCTAAATCTTGAATCATTAATCATGTTAAAATCTCTCTCTCTTCAAAACTTTCGCAACTATAAGAAATCTAGCTTTGATTTTAAGGGTAAATCTTTAATAATAATCGGCCCGAATACCGCAGGAAAATCAAATCTAATAGAATCCATTTATCTTCTATCCACTGGTAAGAGTTTTAGGGCAGAAAAAGATTCTCAGATGGTAAAAATCGGACACGAAATGGGTAGGGTTCGAGCTTCTGTAAGGCGTGGCCTTGAAGAAAAAATAGATTTGGAAGTGATGGTAACAGTGGGGGAAGTGGCAGGAGTAAGAGCTCAATATAAAAGATTTTTCGTAAATGGAGTTGCAAAAAGAAGAGCAGATTTTGTGGGAAATTTTCCCTCAGTCCTTTTTTCTCCTCAAGATTTGGAGATAGTGGTAGGTTCTCCGGGTTTGCGTAGAAATTTCCTAGATAATGTTTTAGAACAAACTGACAGGGATTATAGAATAGCACTTTTAGGTTTTACTAAGGCACTAAGACAGAGAAATGCTCTTTTAGAATTTGTTAAAGATACGGGAAGGCGAATTGAGAAGCAATTCGAGTATTGGGATAGTCTGGTAATCAGAAATGGTTCTGTTTTAACCCGCAAGAGAGAAGAATTTATAAAATATTTAAACTCTTCGAAGAAGGGTGTATTTGATTTTATCCTGGAATATGACAGTAGTGTTATTTCCAAAGAGAGGCTTGAGCAATACCGTGATGCAGAGGCAGATTCAGGAGTGACGCTTGTAGGTCCTCACAGAGATGATTTTATGGTAATTTTCGAAGAAGATAAATCTCTTAAGTCATTTGGTTCCCGCGGTCAGCAAAGATTAGCTGTTTTACAGCTAAAACTTCTTGAGCTTTCTTATATTAAAACTAAATTAGGAGTAGAGCCCCTGCTACTTCTCGATGATGTTTTTTCAGAGCTTGATGAGGGTCATATTAATTTGATTTTAGGGATTATTGATGATCAGCAGACTATAGTAACAACAACACACGAGGAATTTATTCCTGCAAAAATAAAAGGTACAATGGAAATAATAGAACTTAATACGATTGACAAGTGACGATTTATAATTGACCATTTAATATGGAGAAAAAAGTTGAATTTAAATTAAAGAAAGAGGTATTAAGAGGGAGTTTGTTTGCGCCAGTTGGAAAAGGGCCATTTCCAGGAGTTATTTTTTATCATGGCCGAGGATCAAATAGGGGAAGATATCTTGAGATAAGTAAAAAATTAGCAGAAAAAGGAATTATGGCGCTCGCTTTTGATTTCAGAGGATGCGGGGAAAGTGATGGAGTTTTTAAAGACCAAACTCAAAGAATGGGAATTGATGATGCCCGCGCTGGCTTAGAATTTTTACTAAAACAAAACGTAGATAAGGATCGAATTGGAGTTATGGGTACTAGTTTTGGGGGATTTGTAGCTGCAATTATTGTTCCTGAATTTGAATTCATTAAATCGATAGTTTTAAGAGTTCCGGCTGTTTATCCAAATGAGGTATTAGATATGCACGTAAAATTAATTTCAGATCTATCAAAAATTGAAAAGGAAAAATGGCTTGCATCAATCGCATACGATGGAATTTCAAAATTTAAAGGTAATTTATTAGTAATTCAGTCAGAAAAAGATGAAGTGGTTAAGGATTGGATTGTTAAAAATTATTACGATAAAGCAATTAGTTCGCGAAATAAAAAACTTGTAATTCAAAAAGGAGCAGGGCACGATCTCCGAGAAAACCCAAGTGCTTTAAACGAGTTTTACACATTAACATTTAATTGGTTTTTAGAAACACTTTAATGGAAAAAACAATTAAAGAAAATCTCTTTGGCGCTGTCGTTAAGTCCCCAGTTCTTGAAGAAATTGCATTTCGATTTATTCCATTTCTAATTTACGAAAGAGTAGGACAGTTTGCGTTAATTGGTTTAATAAGTTCATTGGTTTATGCTGTGACGCATCAAAAACACGGAAATTATTTTATAGCGTATACTTTCTTTTTCGGAATTTTGGCTTGGGTAATTATGGTTAATTATGGAGTTATTTTTGCTATATTAGCGCATTCATTGCTAAATATTATTGACTGGAAAATAGGAACAAGAAGATTGCTTTCTAAGGGTAAATATACATTGTGATTGATTTACTCAAGATATATTGGTATATTTGGATTAATGGGTAGAGTTTCTAAAAAGGTAATTGATAAAATTTTTTTGGATCAGATAGAAGATCAGCTCTCTTTTCTGATAGAGAGTCTTAACAACAGGAATGGGATAAATGAATTCATGAATGAGTTCCTAACTCGTGAAGAAAAAATAATGTTAGGCAAGCGTCTAATTCTTTATATGATGCTTTACAAGGGAATGACTAGTAAACAGATTCATAACTCATTGGGTATGAGTTTAGAGACGATCCATTGGTATAAACAAACTTATGATAGCAAATCAGAGCTTTTCAGAAAGAATATTGAGAAATTAATAAAAAGAGAGAGG
>CAYIUZ010000123.1:0-3167 GCA_964366705.1 uncultured Gammaproteobacteria bacterium
AAGCATCCCAGCCCCCAAAATAACTCCTAGGGTATAAGCAATATCCAGCCTCATCTTCCTAACAAGAAGTATTGAGAAATAAATTGCATAAATTGCCAACGCCCCTACCAAACTATCATAAAGAGCTAGACGATCATAAACCACCGCAAATGGGTAAGCTACATAAAGAATTGACGAAACAAACGCTACCCTCTTGCTCTTAAAAAGCTCAAAACTTAGAAGCCAAAGACCAATTAGAGAAAATAATCCGGCAACCACTGAAACAAGCCTCACAGCTACGATTGGGTCTTCAATAAGTCTTAAAAATATCATTCCAAACCAAATTAACATGGGTTGTTTTCCGTCAGTTAATGAAATGAATCGCCAGCTAGCGTCCTGAGAGGCAATTTGAGCCCACCTTATATAAAGAGCTTCATCTGTAAATATTGGAAAATTACCAAGAATAATTAATCTTGAAACTAAAAAAGCTATAAGAATTAGAAGACTTAAAAGAATTTCTTTTTTATATTTTAGAACTAAGTTCATCCCGTTAGATATTTTGCTATATTTAATCATTTTGAAACAAGCCCGTTTATTATCTAACGGGATTCATCTAAATAAATTATACTAGAAACTGTTATTCCTGTGCACCGAGAAATTTAGGGAGTTTATTATAAACATAAACAAAAGCAATAAAAACTAACGGCGTTATAATAGTTAATGCGTTTCTAATTGGAACCCCTATCCCATCCCAATTTCCAAAATAAAGGAGCACTGTGTATCTTAAAAGAAGGCCCAGAGAAAAACCAATCGTCAAACTCATAACATATTTGTTGGGTTTGAGAAGCGCGATAAATGGAAGTATCCAAATAAAATACCAGGGTTGAATTTCTATTATTGTAAGTGCATAGCCTGACGCAAGAAACATGGAAATAATAGACAGAATTATGAATTTATTATTATCTAATCTCTCTTTAAAGGGAATAAAGCTTACAACTAGTGGCATTAATAGTCCAATTGTTGGAATTTTTACTTGAGAAGAAATTATTATTAGAATGATCGCAAGAATTCTTTTTCTCAAGAAGAATAAGTTAATTCCAACGAGCGCGAAAAAAATCATAACAATGTCATGATGCGATGAAACTAAGCTCTCAATAATTATCAATGGGTTTAATGCAAAGAATGCTGTGTTAAAAATAGCATGATCCGGATTTATTTTTTTATTTATTTTGTATATTAAAAATACTGATGCCAAATAAAATCCTGTAATTAAGAACTTAAACAGGAAGAAGGTTAAAAGAAAAATATTCATCCCAATGAATGAAATTGGAATCGTTAGTCCTAACCAAACAGGCCCATATGGATAAACTCTGTGGGTCCATCGCATAAATGAAAGCATTGGGTCAGCGGGATAATCCAACGCTCGATGAAAATATGGATTTTCATGATAATGAGTTACTATTTTTGCGTCGAAAATATAATTAAATAAGTCATAAGAAAATGCATTATAAGAAAAAGAAAGAACCACGGCAGTAGAAACGATCAAAACGATTAAATCTTTTGTTTTTAATTCTTTTCTAATTGCTTTTTTTAAAAACCATATGTAATAAGCAAACATTAGGATTAGTATTGAGATAAATAGAATCGTAGAAAACGGCCTATTAAAATAGCCTATGTATTGAAAACTCTTTTGGACTGACTGCCATACTGAAGCTTGCGAAAGAGTTAAACTCAAGTCAATCTGTGTAAAGGAATATAAAAAAAGTAAAACAATTACTAAAAGAAAGGAATATTTTCTGATCACCTGGATCATAGATTGTATTTTCCTGTAAATTTATTTAGTGTTATTTTCCCTAAATCAAAAATGCCATTTATTGAATCTTTAACAGGGCTCACTCTCCTGTATTCTACATAGAGCCATTCGACAGGAACTTCTTTGATCTTATATCCCATTTTATTTGCAAGATATAAAAGCTCTACATCAAAACCTGCTGTAACATTTGACCCATGAATTTCTGAAAATCCATTATGAAGCGCGTTTATTTTCTTAAATAGTTTTCCTGCGGCTTCTTCGGTAAACATTTTAAATCCACACTGGGTATCTTGGATCTCATAAATTCCCACCATCGCTTTTCTAAGAATTATCATACTCCTAGACATCACACGCCTGGAGAAAGGTGACCCTTTTCTGCTTCTGCTTCTGGAGCCAATTACAACATCATAGTTCTTTTCAAAAAAAGGCAAAAGCTTTTCAGCTTCTTCAATGGGTGTCGCCTGATCCATATCAGTAAATAGCCTAATCCCACCTCGAGCCTCTAACATTCCCTTCGTCACTGCACCTTCTTTCCCAGAATGTGACCCTTTTATCACTCTAAAATTCTTGTTTTCCCTGGCATATCTCTCGGAAAATTCCAAAGATCCATCATCTGAACCATCATCTACTATAATTACCTCATACGTATATTTTTGACGAGTTAAATAATGATCTATTTTATCCAGCACTCCTTTTCGAAGATTAGGCATCTCGTTATATGAAGGAATGATTACGGAGAGGTAGGGTTTGTTCATCTCTAAATTATACGAAAAAAAACGCTATCAAACAAATGCCCTTAACTGGAACTTATGGGTGATTTAAGGTAAAATATGGCTACTAGCCCCGTTCGTTTCCGATGGCATTAGCCATCGAGAATCCACGATGGCAGCGACCATCGGGACTAGTGGTCTAGGATAAATGTACTTTGCGTATATTTTACAAAGCGAAAAAGATGGAAGCTATTATATCGGAAGCACCAGTAATCTTGATGAAAGAATAAAAAGACACAATAGTAGGGGTTCTGGTTTTACGAAAAATAGAATTCCATATAAATTAGCTTATAGAGAGACGTTTAGTACATTATCTGAAGCAAGAAAAAGAGAGGCTTATTTGAAGTCATTGAAGAGCAGAAGGGCAATTGAGAAAATAATGAATAATGCCCCGTTCGTCTAGTGGTCTAGGACGCAACCTTCTCAAGGTTGAGATCACCGGTTCGACTCCGGTACGGGGTACTTTTCGACATCTAATTGCTTCTAAGTCCTCTATACTCAGGAAGCTGTCCTACTGCCCTTAAGAGTGAAGCATTAATTTCTGAAACTAACTGGGCGCGAATCGCAGATTCTGGATCATTAATTCTTCGCAAATCAAACCCTAC
>CAYIUZ010000124.1:0-3147 GCA_964366705.1 uncultured Gammaproteobacteria bacterium
TTCCACCCTCTACAACAGTTACTAAAACAACTGTATCTCCAAGGCGGGCTAAAATTGATGATGTTGATTGCACTGCAAGTTCACCTGTTTCAAAGGTTAGCTTTTTTCCTGCTAGTTCTATCTCTACTGAGGCGTTTTTCATTTATTTTTTACTTATTTTCCCACACACTACTAAATCGAGGAATATGAATGTATTCTATATCTTCCTACTTAATCTTTCAATCCTACTTTTTTAGCGATGTCTGCTGACCTAACTTTATCAACTTTTGTTAAAAAGTTAATAAGTCTTCTTCTTTTCGCGATCATTGATAATAATCCGCGTCTAGAATGTACATCATGATTATGAGCTTTTAAATGCTCTGTTAATTTTTCAATTCTGGTAGTAAGAAGTGCAATTTGAACTTCAGGACTTCCCGTGTCACCTTTTACTGTTGCGAATTTATTTATAATTTCTTGTTTCTGTGTTGTGCTTAGCGGCATATAGAGAGGTATTATATCAAAGATTAACTATTTACTCAACATTCGTAGAGCCTTTGTAAATTTTAGGAGCTAACCAATCAGGCGGAGCGTCGTCTCCTTTTTGATCTGATGGGAATTCTGCTTGTGAAGAGGGTATCGTATTTACTTGATTTCCTATTAATGGCTGAGCTGAAGTTACCCTAGATTGTCTTTGTGAAACTACTTGCTGAAGAGATGGATTTGGCATCACATCATCTACAAAATTATTTATCTGTTGAGTTGGCACAGATGATGCTTGAGGCATTGATGGCATAGGTGAAATTGGCCTTCTAATTTGACTTCTAATTGGCGAGACTCCTTCTCTTATTGCTCCGCTTCTAAGAAGTATTCCTGCCATTTCAAATGCTAGTGAGCTTGTCATTGAGCTTTGGAAATCCGAAGTCGCATATACGATTCCACTAAGAAGATTTTGTGCAACATCAGGATCAATTGGGTAAGCGAGCGAAAGCATTACATTTGTTACCTGCTCAGAAACACTTGAAGCAGACTGACCAATCATAACTACATCTCCAAAACCTTCATTATTTCCCGCTTTATCAATATTTACAATTGTTGTATCTTTTAATGCTTCAATATTAAATATAGAAGATAGCTCAGAAAGTCTTTTAACTCCAATAACAATCAACACTCTTGGCGCTTCTCCATTTCTTCTAAATAGAACGTCTTTTTCACCAAACGAAAGCGCATTTTCTTTAGGTTTTACAATTATATTAAGAAATCCTGCTTCAAGAGTATAAGAAACTTTTCCAATTTCATCTCCCTTGTAAGGGAAAGATACAACTAAATCTCCATTTTTTGATTCATATCCCGATTTAACTTTATCGATTCCAACTAAATTTGATACTTCTACGATTGGCTGTTTTGTAGAAATAACAGAAACATCCTTTCCAAGTGATGAAAGTGTTAGATAAAGCGCGAGAGAAGCTCCCATTTCGTCAATTGTGTAATCCCCTCCCGCAACAATCGCAAAACTGCTTTCTCTGTCAAAAATTTCTCTTAGTCTTTGAATATCCATAATACTAGCCTAGTTATTAGTCCTTAGTTATAAGTTATCAGTCTAAAATCAAACTTAGAACTTATAATTTATAACTCGTAACTATTGTGTGCTATAGGCTTAATTAGCTATGGCATATTACCATATCTCCTATAGTAAAGTCAAGAGCAGGGCCAACGATTATGCCCGCTTCCAGGCCTGCTTCGACTTTGGAGGTTTGTTCTTTACCTTGTCTTACCGAATTAATATAACCTTCTCCTATTACCTTGTCTCCTCGTTCAATTCTCACCTTATCTCCCTTTGCAACCCTACCTTCAAGTACTTTTATACCCATGACAATCTGCTTTTCATAAGGAAAACTCGCTAAAATCTTCGCAGTTCCATAGACTTCTTCAAGAAGCGACAAGGCTTTTCCCTCAACTACATCCTTAATCTCATCAAGCATTTCATAAATTATGCCATAGCTTCTGACTAAAACCTTTTCTGTTGAGGCAAGTCGCACTACATCAGGCTTAATTTTTATGTTAAAGCCAAGTACTAATGCTCCAATCGATTTTGCAAGCAAGACATCTGCTGTGGTTATGTCTCCGGTTTTTTTAGAAATAATATTCATTTTCGAAGGCAATGAGGCTACAATTGCTTCAAGAGATCCCAAAGTATCAGCAACTAAAATTAGAGAAATATAATCATCGTTATTTTTAACTCTTGCTTCTTTTTCTGATTCTTCAAGTTGTTTTATTTCTGAACCTTTATAGATTACATTTCCGACACTTGGAGCTCTCTCAAAACCTAAAATCTCAACAGCGTCTCCCACTTTTGCAGATTGCACAGTCTTTCCTGAATCCAAAATCAAACTCCTTACCCTTCCGCTTACCTCACCTGTCGTAACATCGTCTCTGACAGAAATAGTGCCGTTTTTAATCACCACTGTAGCCTTTGGTCCAGCCTTAGGATCTTGCTTGGACTCAATAACAATTGCTTTTAAAAGTCCTGTTTCAGAAATTTCAGGAGACTTAGGATGCAAATCATTAACTAATAAAATTAAATCTAATAATTCTTTAATATTTGCTCCGGTTTTTGAAGAAACCTCAATAACAGGCACATCTCCACCTAATCCCTCGAAAAGAATTTCTTCATTCATAAGCTCTCTTTTTGCTTTTTCCGGGTTTTTCTGAGGATCATCTGATTTAGTGAGTACTACTATATAAGGAACTCCTGAGGCTTTAAGAAGACCAATGCTTTCCTTAGTCTGCGGCATAACTCCATCAACCGAAGACACTATAAGTAAACCAATATCTGCGGCCTGTGCTCCGCGGCCTCGCATTTTAGCAAACGCTTCGTGCCCCGGTGTATCTATAAAAGTAATTCTTCGCTTTACCCCCTCATGATCAATTTCTACACTTGATGCTCCAATTTTCTGAGTAATTCCGCCGTGCTCACGACTTGCGATTGAGGTTTTCCTGATGGTATCTAAAAGAGTGGTTTTACCATGATCAACATGACCTAAAACAGCTACGACTGGAGGATATTCTTGATTAGTTTTTTTAGTGTCCATATTTTTTTGTGAAGAAAATTAAAGCTTCTCATATTAAGAACTTTTAGGTGAATTTTCTTCTTTAGCGTCAGTATCTGGG
>CAYIUZ010000125.1:0-3146 GCA_964366705.1 uncultured Gammaproteobacteria bacterium
AAATTTGTCGGGGATGTGAGACTCGAACTCACGACCTCACGGTCCCGAACCGTGCGCGCTACCAACTGCGCCAATCCCCGATTTTCAAGTGCGAACGCAGCGTGATGCCAATTCACTACTCTCCGCAAGCGTAATTTTAACCCTACTTATGCTAAAATACAATCGAGCCCCCGTAGCTCAACGGATAGAGTAGTCGCGTCCTAAGCGATCGATGCAGGTTCGATTCCCGCCGGGGGTGCTTATTTAGCAACAATTAATGAATAAAAGTGATTTAAAGTTTTTGGTGCTTCGAACAATAGGGAATTTTTTATTCCTTTTAGCTATTTTTGGTGTGATTGCCACATTTGGTCCAGCTGGATATTATGAAGTTCAGTACAGGATAATTCAGGCTAGGGGAGTGGAGTTTCAAGTTTCCGAAACTGTAGCCAGCGAACCTAAGAGAACTGCATCTTTTGCAGATTTATTGGTTGGCGCAAAAGAACAGGAATTGATCCCTATTGATACAGAGTTTAGTATTTTGATACCTAAAATTGGAGCAACCTCTAAAGTTATTGCCAACGTCGATCCGTCCAGTGAGGATGCATTTCTACCAGCGCTCTCACGGGGAGTGGCACACGCACAAGGTTCAGTTTTCCCAGGCCTTGCGGGAAATGTTTATCTTTTTGCTCATTCTGCGGATAACTTCTGGAATGCTGGCCGTTATAATGCGATTTTTTACCTATTGAAAGATTTGAAAGAAGGAGATGAGATTGTGGTTTTCTATAAAGGCGAACGACATAATTATTATGTCACAAAGACTAAAATAGTAGATCCGTCAGATGTGTCTTTTATAACTCAAGCCCAGAAGGGGGGAGAGCAGCTGATTCTTCAAACATGCTGGCCTCCGGGAACTGCACTTAAAAGATTATTGGTGTTTGCCCGGCCCCGCAAGACAGACGTAATTTTCCGAAATTGATTAATGATTAAAGATTTATGATTTAAGAATGTACTAGACTAGATTCATCAATCATTAATCGTAAATCTCGTAATTACTTGAGGCTGATTGTGTAGAGGTTAGGTGTGATATTGGTGTTCCCGAGATTTGTTAACAATACTATTCTTGTACTATCAGGCCATGGAAAAACATAGTTTTGAATAAATGGTCCTGCATAAACTACGGTATCGTTTAATCCATCATATTCTATAATATGAAGCTCGTTATTCTTCACATAGATTAGATGTTTTGAATCTGTAAACCAGCTAAACGCACCCCTGAAGTTATCAGAATTAATCTTGTAATTATGATCCTCCTTTATGTCGTAAATATAATAAGCACCAGCTTCTAGGCTTCTATTTTCATCTGTAGTATTCACTCCGATTAGCCTTGGGTTTATGATGATTGGAAGATTTCCTGACCTTGACGCTTTATAAAGAATTTTGTTTTGATCAGGCGAGTATGAAATTACACTAAAATGACTTCTAACAATAGCTTTCACACCGCCCGGAAAAGAATCAAAAACAGCTTTTTCTTTACCGGCTTTAATTTTCGCCCAGGTGGTAGTTATGTTTGAAATTGTTTCGGTAATATCATTCGGAGGATTATTCGCTCTGTCTGTATCTAAAAGGTAGGTGGTAGGAGTGATTCTTCCAGCGGAAATAGTAGCCATTAGATCTTTTCCATCTGGTGACCATGAAATTTGCGCCTCAGAAAAAGTATCTACAGAGTCATCTACTATTTGAGTAGAAGAGCTTTGAAGAGTTAAGAGTTGATTGGATTTCATATCAAAAACATAGATTCCATTTCTTGTGGCTGATTGCGATGAAACTATAAATGCAATTTTAGTGAGAGTTGGGTCAATTACCGGACTTTTTGCACCGATATCTGTAATGCTTTCAAGTTTGGGAGCTGTAGGAATTAATAACGCTTCAGCCTTAGTTACAACTTCTGCCTGGATTTTTACTTTCTTAATCCATTCAAAATAGCCTTCTTTAGTAATCTTTACTTCATATTCTCCTGGGGCAATATTTATAGTGTTATCTGTGGCTGTTTTTAATTTTCCGTCTACAAAAACCTGAGCTCCATCTGGAATACTCTTTGCAACGAGAAGTCCCGTGCCATTGAATTCAATTTTACCAGAACCGAGGCCAAATCTATAACCCTTACCATATAAAACTACCAAAACTGTAGCTAAAACAAGACCCATGAATACGATAATCGAAAACACCAGCTGTTTATTTGCCTTTGGGAGATTAGATTTTTTCAAAGAATTATCCTCTTAAATGAGATTATACGATTTACTTTATATATCTTGCAAGTTAAGTGGCGGGTGTTATAATGGTTTTTAGCTCAAAGCTAAATTTGATCTACAGATAGTATATTATGATATAGTTTTGATTGCTAAAATTGCTCCATTGTTTCATTGTTTAACAATCAATCAATGAAACAATATCAACAATGATCTATTTAGACTATGTTAAATAAATTTAAAATTTTCAATTTCCAGTTTTCAGTCTCTGAGGAGGAACATGCTTTCTAAGCGAATTGCCATAGATTTAGGTACAGCAAATACTTTAGTTTATTTAGGCGGAGAAGGAATTGTGATAAATGAGCCTACGGTAGTCGCTGTCACGGCCGAAGAAAACAAAGTAGTAGCTGTAGGAAAAGAAGCTAAGGAGATGCTTGGGCGTACCCCGGGAAATATAGTTGCAATGAGGCCACTTAGAGATGGGGTAATAGCTGATTACACCATAACTGAAGCTATGCTTTCTTATTTCATAGACAAAGCAACCGGAGCTTCCAGATTTTTTAAGCCAGAAGTTATGGTCTGTATCCCTTCAGGCGTGACTCAAGTAGAACGCCGCGCAGTTTTGGACGCTACAATGTCGGCTGGAGCAAAAGTTGCATATTTAATCGACGAGCCTTTAGCAGCTGCAATTGGAGCAAAAATTCCGATCGCTCAGCCTGCAGGGCACATGGTTGTAGATATGGGTGGAGGTTCAACAGAAATTGCAGTAATTTCTTTGGGAGGAGTAGTAGTCCACGATTCTGTGAGAATGGGTGGAAATAAAATAGATGAGGCTATTTCTAACTATACAAAAAAGAAATTCAACCTTTTAATCGGAGAAAGAACTGCAGAGGAGATAAAGATCGAGATAGGGACCGCCTT
>CAYIUZ010000126.1:0-3144 GCA_964366705.1 uncultured Gammaproteobacteria bacterium
CTGTTACTTTTCTCATGTAAATTATTCTGGCATTTTTGATGGTTTTATGTCAACTAAGCTTAAGTAGAACAAAGAGGTATTTATTGAGCGGATGACCGGGATCGAACCGGCGACCTTCTCGTTGGCAACGAGACATTCTACCGCTGAACTACATCCGCGAACAAATGGAAGTATATCAAAATGAGCTCAGTTACTCAACTTCTTTGTAGTTTGAACTACTTTGTTCGGTTGACAAAATCAATCTAAAAGTGCCAAAATAGTCTGATGAAAAAGCTCGCTGTCCTAATGGGTTTTTTTCTCGGAACCCCGGTTTTTCTATTTTTAACCCTAGCTTATTTATTGCACATTACAGCTCTTAAAAGCTCTGGTCAGATTCTTTCCGAAAGTACGCAGGGTATTGCATATGCGGCACTTCCTCCCGCAGATAACACTATAGAAAATACTATTATAGAAGAGGATTCTAAGGTAGAAATTGTTCGTCAGTACTTTGCTAAAAAAAATTCCCCACTTGAACCATATGCACCTGATATCGTAGCTTCAGCAGAAAGATACGATATAGATTTCAGGCTTCTTCCCGCTATTTCAGTTCAGGAATCAGGTGCCTGTAAGAAAATCATTAAAGAATCTTATAATTGTTGGGGGTGGGGAATTTATGGCACTAAAGTTACTAAATTTAGCAACTATCCACATGCTATTGAAACTATAACTAAAACACTTTCTACTAAATATAGAAATCGAGGCCTCGTTACGCCATTTGAGATAGCTAGACTTTATAATCCAAGTAATACCAATAACTGGGCAGAAAACGTAACGAGCTTCATGAACGAGCTAAAGTAAAAGCAACCTCTCTGTCTAATCTCAAAAAAAGTGAAATCGCTGGATTGGGAGTGCCGATTTCACTATCTTTAAAGGAATATCGTTGGGAAAAAACCTTGGTTTTGTCCCATTTGAAACCCATAGTAGTATCTTGACAAGTCCTATAGTTATATGATACACTTCGCTATAGATCCTAAGGTGCGCCTTTCCAAATGCTCACGTTAGGATTTTTTATTGGCTCTGCATAGCAGAGCATTCATTTTAAAAGGCAGAATTAAAAAATGTGATTCTGCTTTGCAGAATGAAAAAACTTCTAACAATAATTACAGTTTTAATATTGCTTTTGATAAGCGCTGATAATTCTTATGCCTATAACCAGGCATCAGGTTCATCGGCTAAGCTTACTTCTGAAATATCTCCTTTAATTGTGGACGACAGAGCTAGAATACTAGAAGGATTCTTGCTTCAATATGATTCGCCTCTTGCTCCATACGCAGGGGATTTTATTAAGTACGCTGACCAATATGATCTCGACTGGAGACTCGTAGCCTCAATTGCAGGACTTGAGTCTACTTTTGGAAAAAGAATTCCTTATAACTCATATAACGGATGGGGATGGGGAGTGTATGGTGATAATGTTATCAGATTCGAATCATGGACTGATGGAATTGAAACCATATCTCATGGGCTTAGAACTAGATATCTTAAAGATAAGCCTGAATCTGATCCATACTTTATTGGTCCTACGTATGCCGCGTCCCCTACCTGGGCTGTAAGAGTAACATTTTTTATGAACAGAATGGAAGAATATAAATTAAAAAACGCTAAGTCTACACTCGCTTTAGCCTTATAAATAAGGTATAATTGGGTTACTACTAACGATTGAGTGAAATCGATGGAAGGGGATTTTCCGATTTCACTATCCCTAAAGGGAAATCGTTGGGAAAACCGTGAGGTTTGTCCCAGTTGCGAGCGGATGTGGCGGAATGGTAGACGCGCATGGTTTAGGACCATGTGCCGTAAGGCATGGGGGTTCGAGTCCTCTCATCCGCACCAATTTGGCTTTTAGCAAATAGCTGATGGCTGATAGCAGAAAGCAAACTATGGCAGGAAAAACAAAAACAGCTAAAGAAAATGTTAAAACTCCATTAAAAACGGAGGATAACGAAGTAGCAAAGAAACCTTTTCTTAGAACTGCGGACGGCACAATTGAATTCAGAATTACAATCCCTTGGAACAAAGCTAAAGTCGCTTGGGATTTAGTGGTGGAAGAAATGGCTAAAAATACCAATTTGCCGGGATTTAGAAAAGGAAAAGCTCCAAAAAAACTCGTAGAAGATAGTCTTGATAAAGGAAAGGTTAGAGACGAGGTGGTCAGACATCTTCTTCCCGCTCTTTACGCTCAGGCAGTTAAAGATAATGACGTAAAACCGATTATTGATCCTAGAATTCACGTAGACGAGGCCTTAGCTGAGGGAAAAGACTGGGAATTTCATGCCATCACTTGTGAGGCTCCTGTAGTTGAACTAAATAATTACAAAGACGAGGTAAAGAAAATTACCGCAAAAAGTAAAATCGTAGTTCCAGGAAAACCCGAGGAAACTCCTAAATTTGATGAAATAGTCAAAGCACTTCTAGATAGTATTAAAGTGACTATACCTCAGGTTTTAATTGAAAGAGAAGTTGACAGGCTCTTAACCCAAACACTTGATGAAATCAAAAAACTCGGAATGACTCTGGATCAATATTTAGACTCTACTAAAAAAACGGCTGAAGATATAAGGGCTGAGGCTGCAATAAAAGCAACAACTGATCTAAAACTTGAATTTATTCTTCAAAAAATTGCTGAATCGGAAAAAATTACCGCAGATGAATCAGACCTGGAAAAAACAATTGAAAACGCAAAACCGGAAGAAAAAGAAAGCCTTAGAGCAAACAAATATCTTTTAGCCTCAATCATCAGGCAGCAAAAAACGCTTGATTTCCTTAAGAGCCTGTGATAAATTAGGGTGCAATTATGCAAATTCCAAAGCTAAAAAGTAGTTCAAAAAAAGAACCAAAACAATATATAGACGAAAACCCTTTTGAAGCTTTAATGGGCCTAGGAGGTGACGTGGTAAAGTCTGTCAAAAAAGACGTAGGGCACGATTCTGTTTTTGACGCCTGGGATCAATTCTTGGGAGTTGATAAATCTCGTGACGGCGGACATTCTCAAGGCGAATTGCACGCAGGAGAAGAAGTGGATTTAGATGAATTAAAAGCTAAAGAGCATGCAAGACCCCAAGCAGAAGCAGGTAAGGCTGGAACTGGAATGCGTCGCGTTATTGT
>CAYIUZ010000127.1:0-3118 GCA_964366705.1 uncultured Gammaproteobacteria bacterium
ATTATAAAAGAGAAAAATACAATATTTGTTTACTATCCATTCAGTATTCCAATTGGGGATAATATAAATTTATTTCTGGGAAATTTAAGGGGACTCTTAACATGGCTTTTTACATACCTTACCCCATTTTATTTAATTTTAATTTTGGTTTCACTATTAACCAGAAAATTTATAAAGGAAAAACTTTTACTTATAGCTTATTTCACTCTTCCTTTAATTGCCCTCGCTTTATTTGGCAGAGTAATTTTCCCAAGATTTATTTTTTTCATGAGTCTCTATCTCCTACCTTTAGCAGCATTAGGGCTGGTTCAAATAATTGATCTAATAAATAATTATTTAAATAAAAGAAAATTAAATAGTTATTATGTGGTTTCAGTTTTAGTAATTCTTTTATTCATATTGTATCCGATGAAAGTCTCAATGGATTTTATTTTTAATCCAGAAAAGGCAGCAATAGCTAATGCTGATAATGCACAGTATATTAGTGATTGGCCAGCGGGGGGTGGAGTAAAAGAAAGTGTCAAATTTTTTGAAGAAAAATCTAAGAATGAAAAAATATTTATAGGGACTGAGGGTACATTTGGTTTACTTCCTTATGCATTAGAAATTTATTTAGCAAATAATCCAAATATAACGATTAAAGGTTATTGGCCTATTGAGAGAATTCCAGAGGAAGCATTAGAGTCAGCAAAAAAAATGCCGACATACTTTATTTTCTATCAGCCATGTATAGAATGTGAATTTTCGGGAGATGCGCCAAATGACTGGCCGCTTAAAAAAATATCTGAGTTTAAAAAGAATGATCGTGTATATTACACAGTTTATTCAGTTGATCAAAAATAATCGTGAGATTCGTAAAATTTTATCTTCCAGTTTTTATCTTTTCCTTATTAATTTCTATTCCACTTCTTATTCCTTATATTCACTCAGGTTATTTTCCAACTCATGATGGTGAATGGGCAGTTGTAAGGCTTTCTGACATGTTCAGGACGCTTCGCGATCTGCAGATTCCGGCTAGGTATAGCGGTAATTTAAATTTTGGTTTTGGTTACCCCTTGTTTAATTTTACATATCCATTTCCTTATTACTTAGGAGTTTTAATTCACATGTTAGGAATTGGATTTGTAGACACAGTTAAGCTTATGTTTGCTCTTACTCTTCCCACCTCAGCATTTTTCATGTTTTTGGCGTCGCGGAAGATTTGGGAGAATAACTGGGCGGGGATTATTAGCTCAGCCCTCTACCTATATTTTCCGTACAGACTAGTCGACTTATTTGTAAGAGGGTCAATTGGAGAAAGTTTTGCATTTATGCTTTTTCCAATTGTACTTTTTTCCTTTGCATCATTAATTAAAAAACCTAATTCAGTATTATTTAAATTAATTGGAGCATTTTCGTACGCTATTTTAATTACTTCTCATAACATTATGGCGATTTTATTTACATTAACATTGGGTTTGTTATTTCTTGGAAATTTAAAAGGTAAAGATTTTAAGCTTTTTAAGAATTATTTATTTGTACTAATTTCAGGACTGGGACTATCTGCATTTTTTTGGACACCGGCGCTTTTAGAAAAGGGTAATATACTTTTGTCAGAAATCCCGATTGCTGATAGAAATTTATATTTTGTAAATTTAACGCAGCTTTTAAATTCACCTTGGGGTTACGGAACACCCACAGACCCAATTAACCCCTTCACCTATCAAATTGGCTGGCCTTTTTTAATTGTCTTGGGTTTGGTTTTTATAATATTCTTACTAAGAAAATTTAATTTACTTAAGAAAACATCAAATGAAATTTTGGCATTAGTTTTATTTTTAGGATTTTTTCTATTTACATTCTTACTTTTTAAAGAATCGAAAATTATCTGGAAGTTACCACTTCTGTCAGAAATTAATTATCCTTGGGTCGTGTTATCTCAAATAGGTTTGATTGTTTCCTTGCTTTCGGGATATCTATCAAATTTTAGATATTTTAAATTTTTAGCGTTTGCAGTAGTTTTACTAGCCCTTGCTCTTTATATTCCATTTTCAAAACCATCAGAATATGTAAATAGAGGAGAAGGTTTTTATTTTACAAATGATGCCACTACGACTTCTTCAAAAGAACTAATGCCACTCTGGGTTAAAGAGCTTCCATTTGAAAGATCAAAAGAAAAAATTGAAATAATTAAAGGATCGGGATCAATAGAAAACATTTCTTTCAATTCCAAAAAGGTTGCATTTGCAGTTAAATTGAATGAAGAAGGAGTCGTCAGGATGAATACAATTTATTATCCTGGATGGAAAGTAACTATAAATGGAATCGAAGCAGAAGTAGACTATAATAATAGTAAAGGCGTTATGGATTTAGAACTACCTGCTGGTAATCACACTGTTATTGCATCATTTAATGAAACGCAAATTAGAATGATAAGTAATATAATTTCAGTTGTAAGTTTGGTTACACTTTTAATTCTAGGAGTAAAGAAATTATGGAAATTTTAAAAAAGAAAATTACAGCTTTAACTGTTTTAATGTTAAGCATTATAACTGTTCTTCCATTTTTCAAATCTGGTTTTTTTAATATTCATGATGACGCTCAGATTCAAAGAGTTCATGAAATGAAAGTGGCACTTTCAGATGGAATGTTTCCCGTGAGATGGGTGCCTGACTTAGGATATGGTTATGGATATCCTATTTTTAATTTTTATGGTCCTATTCCATATTATATAGGCGCATTTTTTAACTTCTTAGGCTTTGACGCTTTAACCGCTACAAAGATTATGATTTCAATCGCAGTTATTGGGTCAGCCTTTACGATGTATTTACTGGCAAAAGAATTTTGGGGAAAGATCGGTGGATTAGTGGCTGCCGCTTTTTATATATATGCGCCATATCATGCACTAGACATTTATGTCAGAGGTGATGTAGGGGAAGTTTATGCATATTTTTTTATTCCTTTAGTTTTTTATTCTTTATGGAAATATTACAAAATAAATAATTTCTTATTTATAATTCTTGGAAGTTTATCTTACGCTGGAGTAATTGCTTCTCATAATTTAACAGCGATGATGATTAGTCCGTTCATAATATTATGTGCAATTATTTTGTTTGCAATCAAAAGAAAAGTTTTAATA
>CAYIUZ010000128.1:0-3114 GCA_964366705.1 uncultured Gammaproteobacteria bacterium
TAAAAAGCTAACATCTCTATGTTGAAAAGTTTTATATGGAATATGGGTATTTAACAAAGCATTTACTTCTTCTTGAGAAAAAATATCAATTTGTGCTTTTGTTTTCTTAAACGATTTAAATCCCTCCATGAAATTCCCCGATATTCCTCGATCTTTTAAGTAATCCTGAAGATGATTGAATACAAAATAATAAGTATTAAGCGAGCTATTTCCCTGCCCTGCTTGCTTACGCTCATAGAAAAATTGCTCAACTAATTCTTTTGATAATTGCCTGCCATTTAACCATTTATCAATGACTTTAAAACGTATTCTGCAATGGCGAACACTTAATGGAGCTAGATTCTTTTTGATCGTGAGGAAGGATATAAAATCCTCTATATTAATATTCATACTCCCAAAATCTAGGGAGTAGCGTAAGAATATTTGTTAGTAAATTATAGCTTATTTAGCTACAAAAATCCACCATTTTCCTACTTTCTTATTGCTAAAATCCTAGATTTTCCTAGGTATTTATAGAAGATTTATTGAAGCGAATTTTTTTGTCGAAGGAAAGCGGGGATATCCCAGACTTCCTCATCGTTCTCTGCGACTGGGGTTTGCGAATTTGACTGCGGATTTCCGATGTTCTGATCTTGCTGGCTAGGCTCAGACTGCTGATTAATTATAGTATTTGATTGCGGACTCACATTATAATTCTCTCTAACAGGCGGCGCTACAAATTCTCGAAGAGTCTGACGTGCAGAATCAAAGCCGGTAGCTATAACCGTAATTTTCATTTGATCCCTCATGGTTTCGTCAATTGTCGCACCGAAAATTATATTTGCGTCAGAGTCAGCTGCAGCTGAAATAATCTTTGCAGCTTCGTCCACCTCACTCATGGTTAGATCCGGTCCTCCTATTACGTTAAATAAAACTCCTCGAGCTCCTTCCATAGTAATTTCTAAAAGAGGGGACGCAATAGCTGATCTAGCTGCAGCTTGGGCTCTATTTTCTCCAACTCCAGTTCCAATACCCATAAGACTGGAGCCTGCATTTTGCATAATAGTCCTTACATCTGCGAAGTCGACATTTATAAGCCCAGGCATAGTAATAAGATCTGATATTCCCTGGACTCCTTGTGTAAGAACTGAATCTGCAACCTTAAAAGCTTCGAGAAGTGAAAGCTTCTTGTCCACAACATCAAGTATTCTCTGATTTGGAATAACTATAAGAGTATCTACCTTGTCTTTAAGAAGTTCAATTCCTTCCTCTGCTGCTACCATTCTTCGCGTCCCTTCAAAAGTAAAAGGCTTTGTTACAACTGCAACAGTTAGTGCTCCAACTTCTTTAGCAGCACGGGCAATGACAGGCGTCGCACCAGTTCCAGTTCCTCCACCCATTCCAGCTGTTAAGAAAACCATATCAGTTCCGTCGAGAATATCTTTCAATTTTTCATATGATTCTTCTGCGGCATTTGCTCCTACTTCCGGATTTCCACCACTTCCAAGTCCTTTTGTAAAATCTTCTCCAATTTGAACTTTTGTGGCTGCTTGGTTGAGAAGCAAACTTTGAGCGTCAGTATTAACAGCTATAAAATCTACTCCTTGAATCGAGGACTGGGAGATCATGGAGTTAAGAGCATTACTTCCTCCTCCGCCTATACCCATGACACGAATTTTAGCAAAATTAGTTGTTTGAGGCTTGATGAGCATAGTCCCGAAATCGTAACAGATGACCTATCATTTTGCAAGGACAAAATTTTGTTCGTTGTCATCCCGAATTTATTTCGGGATCTCAAAATATTTAAGAGATTCTGAAACAAGTTCAGAATGACAAATTCATATTTAAGGTATGAAAGATTTTATTAGATCTATTATCTTCTTTGGTAGTTTTCCCATTCTAATAGAAGGAATTCCTGGAATCTGCATTTTAAAATTAGATGTGGACTCTACCCCCATCATCGCGCCATAAATTGAAAGACCTACTACCGCTGAATAAGGAGAATCCTGAATCTCATCAATTATTCCTTTTATATTTATCGGCTGTCCAATCCGGACCGGCATCGCAAGCATTCTTTTAGCGCAGTCTACTGCTCCAACTGTTCTCGCGCCTCCGCCGGTTATGACCAAACCTGAAGGAGTCTGTCCGCCAAAACCTGATTTTTTAATTTCAAGCCCCACCATAGTAAATATTTCATTAAGACGGGGTCTAATAATTCCATCAATCAAAGTTTTCTGAGAAACTTTACTTAATTGTTCAGGCAAACCTAATGAGGCCAAATCTACCTCGTCCGATGTTTTCTTTTCCTTAGCTTCTCCTTCTCCTTCATCAAATCTAAGCACTTTTTTAATAGGCTTTGAGAGGAAAAGTTTTACTTTTTCTGCTGACTCCAGAGAAATTCGAAGGCCAATCGCTAAATCATTCGTAATGTGCCTTGCTCCAATAGGAAGAACTCCTGAAAAAGCTTGAGAACCGTCAATATAAATTGAAATATCAGTTGTGCCTGCTCCAATGTCTACCAATACTACACCGAGCTCCTTTTCTGTATCGGATAAAACAGACAAACCCGAAGCATAACCTGAAAATACTAAAGCGTCCACATCCACTCCTACCTGGGAAAAGGCTTTTTCTAAATTTCTAACAGTTGGACTTCCAGCAGTAATTATATGAGTTTCCACCTCAAGCCTTGTTCCACTCATTCCCACTGGATCTTTTATTCCTTCCTGGCCATCAACAGTATAACTACGGGGCAAAACGTGAATTATTTCTCGAGTCGAAGGAAGTGAAATAGCTTTTGCGGCATCAATAACACGGGATACATCCGTAGAGTTAATTTCTCCTTCAGGCTGAGCTACTGCTACTACGCCCCTGGAATTTTGAGACTCAATATTTCCACCGCCAACTGACGCAATAACCCTAGAAACAGAAACTCCGGCCATTCTCTCTGCTGCTTCGATCGATGAATTAATAGCGAGCACTGCTTCTTCTATATTTACAATTTGACCTTTTTTTATGCCCGTTGATGGCACTTCTGAGACTCCCATAACATTTACGAATTCGTCAACTCGCGTTATTATGGTTATAATTTTTGAGGTACCTATGTCTACTCCAACAACAATTTTTCCTTCAGTCATG
>CAYIUZ010000129.1:0-3099 GCA_964366705.1 uncultured Gammaproteobacteria bacterium
TCACGAGCGATTTAAGAAGAAGATATTTAACTTAATTAGTGAATCATTGTCTGGTGGTAAATTCTATGTAACTACTAAAGTAAAGTTAATAAGTTCTGAGTTTAAAGCAGATGCTTGGAAACGAGTAAAAAATGAAGATCTTTAGATCAACGAATTTGCGAAGCAAATTAAATTGTCTGGCCGAGGACTTCCTCTAAAGAGATTCTTAACTCATCATCCTTTTTATTGTCTCTGTTATGACGATTATTAAATAGAACTACAAAGTTTATTCCATCTTTCATTTGATCAGCTAGAGCAAGTGTCCCTACAGACCTGCCATTCATAAAATAATATTTTCCTACCTCTTCTTTTCTGGGTTGTCCATTACCCCAGTAATAGTTTAAAAACTTACATAAGTCGGATGCGTTTGAAATCAGCCCTCCTGCTGAATCGGCCATCTCCAAACACAAATCCATATACGGATCTTCTTCTGAGTCTGTGCCAGAATCTTTTTCATAACTAGTCTCATTTGGTAAAGTTTGTTCTTTGGCAGTGTGGCCTAACTGGATTGAGTGCAGCCCTAATGGCTCTGTCAATTGAGTATTAATAAAGTCTTCGTAGCTTGTTCTTGAGGTTTTCTCTATAACCCTCCCCAATACAGAATATCCAAACCCGGAGTATGACTTTTTGCTCCCCGGCTCAAATTGAAGAGGTTTACTCAACATATATCTGACCATATCTTCGGGTGTAACCTCTGCTTCAGATTTACCCACAGCCTTAGCTACAACTGGCCTTTGGAAAGTAATCTCACCAGTTATCTGTTGGTCCCAACCTCCTTGGTGGTCTAACAGGTGCTGAACGGTGATTTTATTTAGATTAGGATTTAACTCTTCGCCTGGTAGTGGTTCTAATCCAAGTAAAGGAAAGACTGGTGTATTTACACTTAGTTTATTTTGTTCGACTAACTTCATAACCCCAACTCTAGTGAAGAACTTTGTTATACTGGCTATCCTAAAAAGGGTGTCCTTATCGGTTTCATAACCACTTTGTGCTAGTAACTCATGACCCTTCATGACACAACTTACGCCTTGAGAAATTTTATATTTCTCCATGTAAGCTTTAACTACTTCATCGAAGGTTTGAGCGACCTTTTTCTTTAATTCTGAGGGTATATCTTTAGAAACCTGATCCATAACCTGAGTATATCAATTTGTGAAACAAATTAAATCTTATTTTCTTTTATCTAATTCTTCTAATATCTCCTCTGGTTTAATTTCTAAAGCAGCAAGAAGCACTAGGGTATGAAATGTTAGATCGGCAACTTCTGAAACAACTCGCGTTTTAGATTCATTTTTGGCTGCAATGACTACCTCTGTTGCTTCTTCTCCTATCTTCTGAATAATTGCATCATTACCTTTTTTAAACAAAGAAGCCACATAAGAATCTTCAGGCAACTTCTCTTTCCTATCTTCAATTATTTTGTATAAGTCTTCTAGTGTCATATAACCTCCTGATAAAAACAGGTTTTATTGCCTGTGTGGCAAACACTGTCTCCAATTAGCTCAACTTTTATTAACAAAGAATCATTATCACAATCCTTAAAAATATCCATGACTTTCAATTTATTCCCTGACTCTTCACCTTTCATCCAGAGTCTTTTTTTACTTCTGCTCCAGAAATAAACCCAGCCTGATTCTCTAGTTTTCTCTAACGATTCTTCATTCATATAACCAAGCATGAGCGCCTCTCCGCTTTTATAGTCCTGAATTATTGCGGGCACAAGTCCATCTCCTTTTTTAAAATCTATTTTATCTTTCATAATTAACTCCTTACCGGAATTCCATTTTCTGTTAAGTAATCTTTCACTTGTTGAATAGTTAACTCTCCAAAGTGGAACAGGGAGGCAGCAAGAGCTGCATCTGCATTGCCTTTTTTGAATATTTCAACAAAATCTTCTAGTTTTCCTGCTCCACCAGACGCAATAACTGGAACAGAGACAGCTTTGGTCACTCTTTTTGTCAACTCAACGTTAAATCCCTTTTTCATACCATCAGTATCAATACTGGTGAGTAAAATCTCTCCTGCGCCTAACTTAGTGGCTTTCTTCGCCCATTCTATGGCAGATACTCCCGTATCTGTTCTTCCACCATTAATGAATACATTCCATCTATTTGGTCCTACTTTTTTGGCATCTAATGATAAAACTACGCATTGGTTACCAAATTCATTTGCGCATTCTGTAATTAGCTTCGGATTTTTGAAAGCTCCGGTATTAACTGATACTTTATCTGCCCCTGCCCGAAGAATTGCTCTCATATCTTCAACCGTCCGTATTCCACCACCCACAGAAAAAGGTATTGTCACTTGTTTTGCTGTCTCCTCAACGACTTTTAGTAAAATATCTCTGTTCTCAACAGTGGCAGTAATATCAAGGAATACTAATTCATCAGCTCCTTCTTTGTCATATTTTTTTGCAAGTTCCACAGGATCACCCGCGTCCCTAAAATTGACGAATTGTATACCCTTTACAACTTTGCCCTCTGTCATATCCAGACAGGGGATAATGCGTTTAGTTATCATAGTTTTGTATAAAATTATTAATTAGCTGAAAGCCTACTTTTCCACTCTTTTCAGGGTGGAACTGAACACCCACAACATTGTCTTTTGTAACTACACTTGCAAAATTTTCACCATAAGTAGTTATTCCAGCAATGATTGATTTATCTTCAGGAGTGCAGTAATAACTATTTACAAAGTAGTAAAAACTATTATCAGATATTCCCTTAAACAATTTATCTGGTTTAGTAATAACAATACTATTCCATCCAATTTGGGGAATTTTTTTCTCTTTCTTGAATTTCTTAACCTTACCTTTAAAAATACCTAAACACTTAACATCTCCTTCCTCGCTTTCATCAAAGAGTAATTGCATACCAAGGCATATTCCTAAGAACGGTTTGCCTTTTTTAATCTCATCAACAATTAATTTGTCGAGTTTTTTCTTTTTGAGATTTTCCATTCCTTGTTTGGCAGCTCCAACCCCGGGAAGTATTATCATCTGAGCCTTTTTAATTACTTCAGGGTCATCAGAAATCCTGCTTTTAACCCCAAGCTTATCCA
>CAYIUZ010000130.1:0-3019 GCA_964366705.1 uncultured Gammaproteobacteria bacterium
TTGGAATCAAACGATAAAACTCTTTATACGTGTATCACAACTCACATTGAAAAAAGAGTTAAAGTTCATAACGCGGGAAAGGGTTCTAAGTCATTATTAGGTAAATTACCTGTTAAACTAGTGTATAATGAGACACTTTCAAGTAGATCTTTGGCTTCAAAGCGAGAATCAGAGATTAAAAGCTGGGAAAGAGAAAAGAAATTAGAATTAATCATGGGCCGCTAGCTCAACGGTAGAGCAATTCCCTCTTAAGGAATCGGTTACAGGTTCAAATCCTGTGCGGCTCACCGAGTCAAACTCGGCTTCGTATATTAAATTCGACGAAGCAGAGATTGACGAAGGTGATCGAGTCTGACTCGACACCCTTCTCTATGAATGAAACGAAAACGTTTGACGTTTTATCCGGATACTTCACTTATGTCCTCTATAGTATTAAAGACAGAAAATTTTACATTGGTTTTACTCATAACTTAGAGCAAAGACTCAGGGATCATTCCTTGGGAAATGTAGATTCCACTAGAGCGAGAAGGCCACTTGAGATAATTCACTATGAATACTTTATTAACGAAGATGACGCAAAAGCAAGAGAAGTATTCTTAAAAAGTGGATTTGGAAGAAGTCAGTTAAAGCTTTCGCTTAAAAGGACACTAAAGAATTTAGGATTGAAAGATGGCGAAGTGTAGTGCGGCTCACAAAGTCCTATAGTTGACATTGCTGAGCTCATTTGGTAAAATCTCCGCTTATGGTAGTAAAGATTAGAAAAGAATTTTTAGGAATTCCAATACCTCTTACTTCTCATGAGTTTGGATTGCAGGAGTCAATGGTATTAGAGCGTGTTTCTGGTCCCTTAGGTATGGTTTCTTATCCTGTAAGAACAGCAACTGTGCCTATTTCAGATGTAGTGAAATATACATCATATGACTTTCCAAATAATGGAGAGGGAAGACCAGCTGCTGAAAAAATAGCTTCAGCTAAACAAACAGGTGTGTATATAGAAGGAGCTATTACTAGAGCAAGAATTAGAAGTGAGGGATTTCTAATAAGAGATAGGATTTATCATGAGCCTTCTCTGCCCTCTTCAGCTAGAAGATAAGAGCTTTGCAATTGTTTTTTTAGATACTTAAGTTCCTTCTGTTTTATTTAAAATTTCTATATTTTACTCAAGGAAAGTAGATTATTTGGGGTGTTTTGGAAGCCCGACCATGGGGATTAATCCTGCGGCAAATTCAAGTCCTGCTCCAAAAGCTGCAAACATTACCATATCATTTCTTTTAATTCTTCCATCTCTTACGCTCTCGTTCATTGCGATTGGGATTGTACCAGCAGATGTGTTGCCAGTATGATCAATTGTAACTATTACTTTTTCCATAGGAAAATGTAATTCATCAGCGACAGCGCGAATTATAGCTAAGTTGGCTTGATGAGGAATAAAATAAGCTACTTCTTCAATTGGCATTCCGGATTTTCTTAGAGCTTCTCTGGCCATTTGAGCCATTCTAGGTACTGCTTGATCGAAAATAGTTTTACCATCCATATGAAGCAAGTGCATACCAGTTCTTTCTGTTTCTTCAGTAGTAAAATATTTACTGCCTCCTGCAGGGATTAATAAATCCTGAGAATATTTTCCGTCTGCGCCGAATGCAAATCCCATATTCGTTGGTGCACCTGTATCTGGAATTACCATTTCAGTAACAACTGCCCCTGCCCCATCTCCAAAAATTCCTTTCGTAGGATCATTTGGAATCATTTTTGATAGCACTTCAACTCCTGCAACGACCTGAGGTCCCTCGTCTCCTAATGGGCTTGTTAGATTATCAAATGAAGCTTTTAATGATTGAATAAAACCAACGCAAGCATTTCCACCAACATCATAGCTTCTAATATTATCTCTTAATCCAAGCTGCTCTTGCATCATTGCGGCAACAGCAACGGAGATATGATCAGGTGAAGATGTGCCTACAATTAGTGTTTTAACATTCGATGGCATTATTCCCGCCATATCCATAGCTTCCATGGCTGCGATTGATGCTAGATTTGAAGACGCCTGTTCGCCGGGAATTACCCATCGTCTTGTTTTGACTCCAACTGTTTCACCGATAACTTTATTGATAACTTTTGGAGGCCTATCAAGAAGCAAAGCAATTTCTGCATTATCTACTACTCTGTTTGGTAATCCTGCTCCGGTACCTGTAATAGCTGGGATTGGTGCTCCTTCTGCAAATCTCATATTAAGGCGAAATAGTAACAGAGTGAGGCTATTAAGTCAATGAATTAGTTAATGTTTTTACAGAAATCTATTCTGTGAAGAGCAGAAAGTCCATGGATTTTTAGAGCATTTCGGTGAGCCAAAGTTCCATAGCCTTTATTTTCTTCAAATAAATAATTTGGAAAAAGTTTCCCCGCTTCTCTCATTAGATTATCTCTATGAACTTTGGCTATTATGGATGCAGCGGCAATTGATAAGCTCTTCTGGTCTCCTTTAATTATCGCTTTTTGATTGGGGATTTTTAGATCAAACCCGTCTACTAACACAAAATATTTTTCAGATTTAAGCTTAAGGATAAGATTACCTAACACTTTTTTAAAAACCTCAAAATTAGCTTTTCCAATTCCAAATTTATTTATAAAATCTAAATCAACAGCTTCGATTGCCCATATTGAATTCGCCTTGATTAGTTCAGAAAGTTCTTCGCGAAGCTTTGGTTTGACTAACTTGGAATCATTAACAAGATCCAGGAAATCATGTTTAAAATTAGGTTTGAAAATTACACCTGCTGCGACAATTGGTCCTGCAAAAGCGCCTCTCCCTACTTCATCAAGCCCAATTACGTGATTGGTTTGGTCTCTCCAATAGATAAGCTCTTCAGAAAACGTTGGTTTGGTCAGAATTTTCATCGACTAAGAGTGGGGTTTCTATTTCTTCAAGTTCTGGAAGATTGGTTACTATGGTTTTTAGCTCTCCATAGAAATTTGCTGTATTCATATCAAGTTTTTTAATAATATCTTCCTGTTTTTTCCA
>CAYIUZ010000131.1:0-608 GCA_964366705.1 uncultured Gammaproteobacteria bacterium
TTTCTACATTGGCATCACAAATAACTTAGTTAATAGAATGCTGCAACATAAAAATAAACTATCAAAATCAACGAAGGAATTTTCTGATATAGAGCTTGTTTATTGTGAAAAATATTCGATAGAACACGATGCTGCCTTAAGAGAAAAGCAGCTTAAAGGTTGGTCAAAAACAAAGAAGCAAATGTTAATTGATGGAAAGTTTGGAATAAACACATGTACTGAGCTTGCTAAAGTACTCATTGGTGATTTGAATAGGTGAGCTTGCGCTGAGTCGAACCGAAGCAACTCCCCTACGGGGTACTTTAAGTTCACGAATGTAGATTTAATTTTACTAATCTATTCCTACCAAGCAATATAGCTAGCACAACTCCACCATCCATCATTAATATTGTAAAAGGATAACTCATGAGAATTATGTTAATTTCGCCAATTGCTAAGATTGCAAAAAATGCTGAAACTGTTGAAATTAACCATGTGCTTAAGGTTTCTGTGCTCGGATATTTAAATGCTTTCTCAATAACTAGAGAAGTTGCAGCAATATCTATTAATATAACTATAAACAAGGCTACTGACGCATTGCTCGTATAATACCAAGCAAATAATCCAAA
>CAYIUZ010000131.1:618-2976 GCA_964366705.1 uncultured Gammaproteobacteria bacterium
TTTTATTCTGAATCCTCCAACGCCATATTTTAAAGATAATAAAAATATTAAAATTACACCAAATAATAAACTCCCAGTTAACCAAAGTGAATTTGTTGCACCTTCAGCTAATTGTGTAAAAAAAGATATTCCCATTAACAGAGAATAAATAAAATAAGTTGTCCTTTGTGGTTTGGTTTTGCCTTTAAATATGTCTCTTAAATAAGGAAAATACTGGAATAAGGCTAAAAACCCAGAAATTAATCCAAATAACTGAAGCATGACATAAGTATAACAAATATAATTTTCATAAATTAAAATTCACAAAGAATTACCCAAGAAAATTACATCATGTAGAAGACTGCGAAGATGATAAAGACTGAGAATACAATAATAATCTGAGTAGTATTGAATCCCATCCAGGTGTTATTCTTAGAAGCGCTTCTTGTTCTTTTTACTTTTCTTTTAGGCATTAGTTAATTAATGTCACACTCCTCTCTAATTGTCAAGAGTAAACCCTAAGCTCAAAACCCTAAATCCTAAACAATATCAAAATACAAATAGCAAATGTTTTAAACTTTAGAATTTAGATATTGGGATTTGGAATTTTCGTGTTTAGTCAGCTTGAGTCGGAGCAGGTGCGTGAAGAAGCGGTCTTTGAACGACACTTTTTATTCTGACTAATGGTTTTGCTAAAGCAATATCTAATACTTCATCCATATGAGAAACGAATTTAAAGTCTAAATCTCTCATAACTTCTTTAGGCACATCAATAAGATCTTTTTTATTATCTTTTGGAAGAATTATAGTTTTAAGTCCTGCGCGATGAGCTGCGATTACTTTTTCTTTAACTCCGCCTATCTCTAGCACTCTTCCTCTTAATGTCACTTCTCCAGTCATTCCTACTGTTCTTTTTACGGGAATTTTTGTGAGCGCTGAAACTATAGCAGTAGTAATTGTATCTCCAGCTGAAGGACCGTCTTTTGGAACTGCTCCTTCCGGAACGTGGACATGAACATCAATTTTCTGGAAAAATTTAGCTGAAAGTCCAAGCTCAACGCCTCTCGCTCTAATATAACTCATCGCAGCCTGCATGGATTCTTTCATAACATCTCCTAACTGACCGGTTAGAATCAAACTTCCTTTTCCAGGCATAAGTGCAACTTCTATAAATAGTATGTCTCCTCCCGCTTCAGTCCACGCAAGTCCTGTTGCCATACCTATTTCGTCCTTTTTCTCAATAAGGGTTGCCTTCATCTTAATCGGCCCAAGATATTTAGTTACATTTTTACTTGTAATTATTATTTTCTTTTTCTTTCCTTCTGCCACAAGTTTCGCGATTTTTCTAAGCAGCCTTGCTATCTGACGCTCTAAGTTCCTGACTCCTGATTCTCTAGTATAGTGCTCAATTATAAACCTCAAGCCTCCATCTGTAAGCTCAATCTCCTTAGAAGTTAATCCGTGAGCCTCCATCTGTTTTGATATTAAAAAATCTTTTGCTATGTGGAATTTTTCATCATGAGTGTATCCTGCAAAATTAATAATCTCCAAGCGATCTCTTAAAGCTGGAGGAATTGTGTATAAAACATTAGCAGTAGTTATAAACATCACATCAGATAGATCAAATGGAACCTCTAGATAATGATCCGAAAATGCTCCGTTTTGCTCAGGATCTAACGCCTCAAGCAAAGCTGAGGAAGGATCTCCTCTAAAATCAGCTCCTACTTTATCAATTTCATCTAACATAAACACTGGATTTTTAGTACCAGCGTCTTTTATACCTTGAATTATTCTCCCAGGAAGCGCTCCCACATAAGTTCTCCTGTGCCCTCTAATCTCAGCCTCATCTCTAATTCCTCCTAGGGAAACTTTTACAAATTCGCGTCCTAGTGCATGTGCAATAGATTTTCCGATTGAAGTTTTTCCCACGCCCGGAGGGCCTACGAAACAAAGAATGGGTCCTTTCATTTTTCCAGAAAGCTTCTGAACTGCGAGATATTCTACAATTCTTTCTTTAGCATCTTTAAGGCCAAAATGATCACCGTTGAGCATCTTTTCAGCTTTTTTAACTTCCAGATTTGTTCTGCTTTCCTTACTCCATGGAAGATCAATCAGCCAATCCAAGTAATTTCTAATATATCCAGCTTCTGGGTTAAATTGCGCCATCTGAGAAAGTTTCTTAGCTTCTTTTCTGGCTTTTTCTTCTACGTCTTCTGGCATCCCCGATTCCTTAATTTTCTGCATGAGCTCTCTAATCTCGTTATCTTCATCGCTTTCTCCAAGTTCCTTTTCAATAGTCTTAAGCCTCTCTCTAAGCATCACCTCGCGGGCTCCTTTTTCAAATCTTTCTTGAGTTTTGGAAGCAATTTTTCACTCGAG
>CAYIUZ010000132.1:0-1174 GCA_964366705.1 uncultured Gammaproteobacteria bacterium
TTAGGAATATCACATATTTGGAAATGAACATCAGCCCTATAGACATTGGGATTATGAGAATAATGAGATACCCAAAACTTTTTTTGAATCCGCGATCCAATCTTTTATTTTGGATTTGTGTAAAAATTGGTAAGAGAATTCCAGAAAATGGTAGAATTGCTGAAATAGAAACAACTAAGCCTAGTGCAACCCTATAATAGGCCAAATATTCGGCATCGACAAATTTTCCAAGAATCAGGGTGTCAATAGAGCCAAAGAAGATTAAGGTAATCCCAGCTATTCCAGCAAATCCAACGTATTTCAGAATCTTTTGTTTATCAATTTTTACTGATTTTCCTAAGATTAATTCCTTGTCATTTTTAATTAAAAAGAAAATCTCTAAAAATAAAAATAAAAATCCGGAAATTGCAATGGCTACGAAAATTCCGGAAACCTTTAAGTCATAAGATAATATTGAAATTGCGATAAAACAGAAGATTATTTTTGATGCTTGAAAGATCAATTCCACAGGTAACAAAATCTTTATATCCTTTTTCGCGGTAAAGGGTGTAGTAAAAAAACTTCTAATAGATTCTGTGAGTATATATAAACACGAAAAAACCAATGGCAGAAAAATTAATGGCTTATTAAAAAAATCATGGGATAATGGTTTCGCGATAATCAGAACAGTTATAATCAGTATTAGAGTCATTAAGGTTTTAATTTTAAAGAGAAATCTGAAAACAGATCTGGATAGTCCTTTATCATCTTTTTCAAGTGCTTTTGACATATACCTTATTGTCGTAAGATCTGTTCCAAAATCTGCCAGTATAACAACGATTACAACAATTGATAAAACAAGAGAATATAAACCAAACAATTCTGGAAGAAGTAATCGTGCAAGCAGGACAGTAAGGATAAGCCCCCCAAATTTATTAATAATTGCGAAACTTAATGAGTACAGAGAATTCTTAACTGCTATTTGAGAAAGATTTTCTTTTTTTATCAGATTCATAGTATTATTGAATTAACTAACCTTTTAAAATTAATCAATGATATATCTGGTTTTCAGCTTCTTTTGGGAAAAAAAGGCATTTTAATTCCTTTCCCTTGTCGGTTATCTCGGTTATGAAGACTACTCCCTTAAGATATCTTGGATCTGGTTTTTTAATTATTTCTAAAGTCAATTTTTTTA
>CAYIUZ010000132.1:1184-2924 GCA_964366705.1 uncultured Gammaproteobacteria bacterium
GCATAGTTAATTTTAATTGTGTCGCCTACACCCAAAGTCAATTTTTTTAATCCTAAAGGTTCATAATGATTGCTTCCTATGTTGAATCCTATTTTATTAAAGGTTAATAAAAATGATCTGAAAGAAGTGGCTTCAGTGGAATTTACATATATTTTTTCGAAAAAAAGTACAAAAGAACTTGGATTTGTCCTGGTTATTTTTTGGGATTCATCATAAATGAACTGTTCACAATTATTCTCATCGGCATTTTTTTCTGGTTCTACAAATAATGTTACATTATAAAAAGAAACTTCATTAAAGACTATTGTCATTTCCTTATTAGCTATTGTTTTAGAAATAGATCCCTGATAATCAATATCCAAAGTTATTTTTTCAGAATAGCCAGTGAGTTCTTTTTTTCTGTCTAAAAAAGACACATTTGTTAAAATGACTTTCCCTGAAAATGGGTTTATTTTTATTTTTTCTATTTCTGGATGGAGTGTGGTTTTCTGTTCAATTAAATTTGTCATTAAAAATGGATTTGATAGGTAATACATAACCATAAAAAAAACAATAAAAATTAATATCAACAAAATTGAAAGATAAACTTTTGGATTCAAAAAATTGCCTGTATCTAACTTATATCCAATAATTTTGGGGAATAATAGAGCTAAAATTAGTATAAAAAAGAGGGAGATTATTGTTCCTATAAAAAATTCTTTTGGGAAGTAGTATACCTTTATTTTATGGTTTCCCTGCGGGACTTTAACTACCATTCGGCCAAAGGAGTCTGGGATTATCTTTGACTTTTTTCCATCTATTTTTGATATGTAATTGTCTTTATACAAGAGGTTAATTGTTACATTTTTTTCTTCAGTGTAATTAGTATTGAACTCAAATCCATTATCCAGTCTTAAATAGTCCAAGTTTCCCTGTTCTGTAAAAACATATCCTTTAACTCCAACAAGTTGGTAGATATAAGTAACATTATCAGAATAGAAAAGAGACAAGTTTGTTATCTCTGGGTGTGAGTCTAAACTATCATATGGTATAAAAATGTATTTCACCCCATATTCTCTTAATGTGGTGAAATTTAATTTAACATCTGATAAGCCAAATGCTGATATTGGTATTTTTTCTTCTGTTAGCTTATCTCGGAAGGGCTCTCTTCCAGAAAGATGATCTAAACCAAAATAAGTGGCAAAATTTTCTGATAAAAATGGGGATTCTGGAAAATTGTTGTTATATGTTGAATTGATTGCTAGTCTGGGATCAAAACTGCTGTTTGTATATATGGTTATTATTCTTCCTGATAAATTTAAATCTTCAAATTTAGACAAATTCAGAGGCAATTTATCTCCATAATCGGTAAGAGTAATCCTAGTTGATAATGAGATATGAAATAAAATTAGTATAAAGAAGGATAATGAAAGAATAATCATTATTTTCTTGTAGTACTTTTTTCCGAATGTTTTTTGTCTTAATAAGTTTCTTAGAATTATTGCACCAAAGATTATTGTGAAAAAATTAGTGAACAATGTAAATTTTAAAGGATGCTGAAAATTGTTAATTAATGGAAAGAAGACTCCAAAAATATATATTACTCCCCTAGGTCCAAGGCTTAAAAGTATTGATAAAGAACCCAGCCAAAAAAATGGGCTTATTTTCTTTACAGATTTCTTCTTATATTTTAAGAGGGAGTAAATTCCTCCAATAAAAAAAAGGAGAGAAAAAATTGCTCCTGAATAATAAATATTTATG
>CAYIUZ010000133.1:0-2923 GCA_964366705.1 uncultured Gammaproteobacteria bacterium
TTTTGTAGTAATCGTAATGGTGTGTTTTCCTGGAGAAAGATTTATTAGTGGAATATATTCCCAATTTCCATTCTCATCTGCTGTCACTTGAGTTTTAATATTTTCATCAGAATGAATTTCGATTTCTACAGTTTCATTTGGTTGCGCAGTTCCTTCAAAAGTTGGTTTTGTTTCTGTGATTTCCTCACCAGAATTTGGAGTTAGGATTTTTGGATCAGTCGCTCTATCTGATATGCTGCCAAAACTTGGAAAACCGTTTCCCTGGCCGGAACTGTCATTGTTATTTTGATTTTGAGGATTTGAAAAATCATAATTTCCGGAAAGTGTAACTAGGGGAACTGGATTAATTTCATTCGCTGTAACGCTTACTGAGGAGTATAATCCTCCAGCGAAAATATCAATATTTATAATTGTATTTTCATTAATTTCTATATATTCATCTAGATCTAATCTTCTTAATGTATTAAGGGGGATTGTATATGTTCCACGTTCTTTTAAAAGAGATGAAATTATTTCAGCATCTTTTATTTTTACGTATGCTATGCCATCGTTTGGGCTCGTTCCATCCGGGAGAATGACTCTCCCGCTGATTGGTATTTGAGATGAAGGATTTTCTGAGATTTCTTCATATGTCGTTACTTCAAATTTAAAACCTGTATCAAGATATTTTTTTGTTCCTGAGGTAATACTATAATAGTATTTAGTATTTGGATCTAAATTTCTTACAGTAATTGAGTGAGAATTATATTTATTTATTTGCTGGGAAAGTTGATCTCTGTCGTCAAGTGAAATTCCGTCTAAATCATTTGGATTAATTCCATGATTAACAGTGCCAATCGCCTTGTCGTCCGTTAAATACGTAATAGTAAATGAGCTATCGGACACATTTGTTATTTTTATATTCTTTGGATCTTCTCCGGGACCTGCTCTAATTTGAAAAATTGTGTCACCTCTTACTAAAAATGTCGTTAATATGGTCCCTGCTGTAATTAAAATAAGACCTATTAGGGTTGGAATTCTTTTAGTCCATAAATTCTTCATAAAAATTAAAGACCTTCCTGGTTTACTGGTGCAGCAGAAGGACTTGCCGTTCCTGTAGCCTGTGCTGTGGGGGTAGGTGAAATTGTCGGTGTCGTCTCATCCACTTCTTTAACAGGAGCGATAAATAAAGGCTCGGTTCTTTTTCTGTCTTTTATGCTTTCAAGCGAAGCTCTGTTAAAATTTCCATCAATGGGAATAATTTGTACTGTTAGGGGATCTGTAATAGTTGAGCTTACATGGTTATGATAAATGTTAAATATCACCCAAAGAACTGTTACTAAAAACATCGGGATTAAAAGTATGAGTAAATCTTTTTGCTTCATTGTTTCTTGTAATATGCTGAGCCTTTTATATCTAATTGTAAGGTTTCAGAATCTGAATTCTTAGTTAAGGAAATTTTTTCCAGAGAAACTATCCTTTGCATGCTAATAAGTTCTGAGATAAAGTTTTCAAGACTATCATAGCTTGAGGTTCCTGTTAAATCAAAGCTAAATTTTGAGCTAGTAGATGCACCTTTTTCGTTTAATCCCACTTCGGATATATCCAGTTTTTCAATTACAACACTGGAATTCTTCGCAATTGTTTGAATTTGTCCAACAAGTGTAGGAGCTTGCGGCTGTTCTGGAATAGCATCAAGGACCACTGGAATATCTGATTGGATTACAGAATATTCAGTGGAAAGACTAGACAGATTGTTAATTTTTTTCGTAAGCGCAGATTCTACGAATTTACTGTCTTCTATTTCTTTTCTAAGTTTAACAATTGTCGAGATGGTGGGATTTATCGCAAAAAGAGCAAAAAATATAGTAGCCCCTAAAGTTAATATAACTGTAAAATATTCCTGATTCTTCTGTCTTTTTATATATGGAAGAATATCCTTGTAATACTTTTCATATTTTATGCCTTTAAATACTTTTTTCATTATATAGGTGCCCCTTTTAATTTAATTGTTATCAAAACATTGACGGAATTAGTTAAAGATTGGTTATCAATTCTGTCTATTGTTACAGAGCTTGTTTCAGGATAGTCTCTGATTATTGCAAGGAAATTTGTTAAAGAAGAAATAGATCCAATATTTGAATCGATTGAGACGACGCCTTCCCCAATCTCAAAAGAATTGAATGTAATCTCTGATGGAGTTGCTGCGATTAGATCATTTAAAATTTTTACATTTTTATTTCCATTTATCGTAATATTAGCAGCATCGTTAAGCCTGCCTTGTAAATTTCTATAGCTTGCTTCTCTGTCTTCAAGGCTTGCTACGATTGCCTGCTCCTGTTTTATTTTATCGTGAAGATCTATAAGGGTCCTATCAAGCGTGAATCTATATATAAACGTGGAAAAAGCTACAATTTCTGTAAGAATAATTAAAAGTCTTCCGATGCTTAAAGCCCATCTTAGAATTTCATCAATAAGATTAGATTTACTCTTGATTAGATTGATTGAGACAGAAGATTGCATGCCAGTTTTAGTCTATGGGTTTTTTAGGATTTTGTAAACCCTGCACCCACAAATTACCCTTAAGCTGTTTAGAGTTTTTTTGATTGCTCAAAATACTGAGTGGTGCAGGGTAAAGTAAAATGAGGTTAACTAAAGCTATTTCTTCTTTTTAGCTGGAGCTTGTGTGATCGTGCCTTTTGAGCCTGATAATTTAGCAAGTCTGGATTTAAGCCTAGCTGCTTTATTTTTATGGATTACATTTTTCTTTGCAGCTTTATCAATCACCTTTGAGGCTTCTGAAAGCTTTTTCGCTGTAGGACTTGTTCTGGTAACCTTAAGAGTTTTTTTGAATTTTGATTTTAAATCTCTATTTTTAATTTCTCTTTTTAAGTCCTGTCTAAGTTTTTTTTTGGCCTGTTTTGTTACTGGCATGCACGTATTT
>CAYIUZ010000134.1:0-2905 GCA_964366705.1 uncultured Gammaproteobacteria bacterium
ATTAATGATAATATATAGCTATGAGGAATTATGGCAAATTCTAAAAGAAAAACACTTGGTAAAGGTCCATTTTCAAAAAGAAAAAGAGTATTAAGACTCGGAACCGGAAGATAACTAAAAATCAGGGATTGAGTCTATCTGCTTTTTAATTCTAGAAGAATTTTCTGGTTCGTAAGTAACTAAAAGTTTATCCTTATCATTTATTGCTTCATCTAGAACTTTTTGGTTTTTTATTCCATTTACGTAAAACTGAAGTGAGTATTCGCGATTATTGCAGAATGCTTGTCCTGTACCAGTTATAAGACAACTTTCTTCAAGCTTCATAGGAAGAGTTCTAAAAAAATCTCTCCATGTTATACCAGATTCTCTTACTGTTATTTGATTTGGCGAATTAGAATTTATAAAGGCTTTAGCTGATTTATTATGATATTTAGGATCAGTAAAAATCCTAAGTGTTCCATTAGTGTAAATTAAAAAGCTTGCTCTATAGTTCACAGAATTATTTATCTTAGTGTCAATAGCCTGTGATTCAATAACCGGAGTTGCCTTATTATTTAGAGATTTATAAAAGTAGCTAATGCTTAAAATTGCTATAAAAATTATGATAATTAATGCCACTTTATTCATAGAGTGATTATAACAAATGTGCGTTAATCCCATTAACTTAAAAGGGTAAGCTTATCTACTTGTTTAGATTATCCAAGTGTGTTTAAATTTGTAGAGTGAAAAATAGAGTGCATTACGGATTACTTTACTTAGGATTATTATTGGTTCTTATTCCGATATCAGTTTACATGCTGGCTTCTTCTCAAAATAAAGAAATCCAAAGCAAAAAAGTTCTTGCTGCAAAAACTCAAGAGTTTAGCGCAAGGCCTACTCAGGAAAAAATGAGCAAGCTTGGAGAAATAACAGACAGAGTATTCGATTCTCAAGAAGGAGATTATTCGGTTGTCGTTAAAAATTTAAAGACGGGCGAAGAGTATTTATTAAATGAAAATAAAAAATATGACAGTGCAAGTCTTTATAAGCTCTGGGTTATGGCTGTCGTTTATCAGGAAATTAAAGATGGGAAACTTAAAGAAGACGATGTATTAAGTGCGGAGACAAGTTCTTTAAATGATGCTCTGTCTACTGTAACTCCTACACCAACCCTTATGGATTTTACTCCAACACCTATAACTGGAGAGCCGGAAAAAATCAGTATGACAGTAGGGGAAGCTTTAGAAAAAATGATAACTGTTTCAGATAATTATGCTGCAATTCTTTTATCATCTAAAGTTGGAAGTAAAAAAATAGCAAATTTTATAAAAGAATCAGGATATAAAAACTCAAACTATAAGCAGCCGCCTCAGACATCTGCAAATGATGTTGGTTTGTTTTTTGAAATGCTATATAAAGGAGAGATAATTGATAATGAATATTCTGGAATAATGATAGATTTATTAAAAAGACAAAAATTAAACGATAGAATTCCTAAATATTTAGAAGATGATGTTCAGATTGCTCATAAGACAGGAGAATTATTTAGCTCAAAACATGACGGCGGAATTGTTTATTCTCGGAGTGGAGACTATATAATAGTAATCTTGTCAGAAACTCAGGACTATAAAAAAGCTTCGGAAAATATCGCTAAATATTCAGAAGCAGTTTATAAGTATTTTGAAGAGTCTTAAGTGATTAAATTATAATTAATCTTTGTAATTAATGAATTCTTTTTTTGTAATTTAGAATTTCTAATGTTTTTTCTGTAGTGCTCCTGAACGATTATTTTTGAATAGTCACTTACTTTCTGAATAAACTCAATTCCGTTGAGATGATCATATTCATGTTGAATTACTCGCGCTAGAATTCCATTTGCTCTTAATCTAAACTTATGCCCTTTTTCATCAATTGCCTCAACCTCTATTTCTTCTGGACGAAGTACTGGGCCAAAAATTGTTCCATTAGCGACGCTTCCACAGCCTTCATATATTAGATTTTCTGACTTTGATTTATATATGATTTTAGGATTTATGTAGACTCTGAGTTTATCTGTTTTCCCAAGTTTTCTAGCTTTTGTATTAATACAATGAGTTACAAAAACCATATAATTTTCTCCAATTTGCGTTGATGCAATTCCAATTAAGTCAGCCTTTTTGTTCGTATGAATTAAGTCTAGTATAAGCTTTTGGATTTTCGAAGATTTATAATTTGCGACAATTTTATTTTCTTTTTTTAGTCTAGGATCTCCAGCTTGAATAACTATTCTTGCAGCCATTTGGATGAATTATAACATAAACCTTGACAGCGCAATATAATTTCATATATAAATCAATTATTCATGGCAGCAAAGAAAAATATTAATAAAGGATCTGCCAAAAAATCCGCTAAAAAATCTTCTGGGAAATATGCATTAATAAGCGTTTTTGATAAAAACGGAATTGTAGAATTTGCAAAAATTTTATCTAAATTAAATTATAAAATTATTTCAACGGGTGGAACCGCAAAAACTTTAACTGATGCCGGTTTAAAAATAATTCCTATCCAGGAGATAACTGGAAATCCAGAAAGCTTTGATGGGCGTATGAAGACTATCAGTTTTCAGATAGAAAGCGGAATTTTATTTGATAGGAAAAATTCAAAACACATAAAAGAAGCAAAGAAATTAAAAATAAAATCAATTGATGTTGTTGTGTGTAATCTTTATCCATTTGAAAAAACTTCTGCAAAGCAGAATGTAAAGTTTAATGAAGTGATCGAAAGCATTGATGTTGGAGGACCTACTATGATTAGAGCCGGCGCAAAAAATAATAAAAATGTATTAGTAATTACAGATCCCTTAGATTACCAAAATATCTCTGAACTATTAATTCAGAATAAGATTGATGAAAAGATAAGATTAAGTCTTTCTGCAAAAGCATTTAGA
>CAYIUZ010000135.1:0-1787 GCA_964366705.1 uncultured Gammaproteobacteria bacterium
GTCTCAAGTCTTTTCAACAGCTGCAGATAATCAGACTCAGGTAGAAATAAATGTTCTTCAGGGAGAGCGTGCAATGGCTGCTGATAATAAATCTTTAGGCCGATTCATTCTTGATGGAATTCCACCAGCTCCACGAGGCGTACCACAAGTAGAAGTTACTTTTGATATCGATGCGTCTGGTATTTTAAATGTAAAAGCTCAAGACAAGGCTTCTGGAAAAGAGCAAAGTATTAAGATTACTGGTTCAACAGGCTTAACTGACGAAGAAATCGATAAGATGACAAAAGATGCTGAAGCTCATGCAAAAGAAGACGAAGAGAAAAAAGCTATGGTTGAGGTTAAAAATCAGGCAGACTCGTTAATATTTACTGCAGAAAAAAGTCTAAAAGACGCAGGAGACAAGGTTCCCTCAGAACTAAAGACTGAGGTTGAAGAAAAAATTAAAGCTCTAAAGGATGTTTTGAATTCAGATTCTAAGGAAGAAATTGAAACAAAAACAAATGAATTATCAGAAAGTCTTCAAAAAATTGGACAGCAAATGAATGCTGCAAATCAGCAATCAGCAAACAGCGATCAGACTACTGCAGGCGCTGATAGTTCGGGTTCGGAAGAGGCAGCAGACGGTGAACCGAAAGAAGAAAATAAAAAATCCTCAGATGAGCCAGTTGAAGGCGAAGTGGTTAGCTAAATAAAAAATTAAATATAAAATCTAAAAAATAACCGCAAGGAGCGGTTTTTATTATATAATGTCGAGACTAATAACTAATATCTAGTTGCTAGTGGCTAATTTTATGTGTGGAATTTTTGGTTACGTTGGTAAAAAGACAGATACCCCGAATATGATTCTTGATGGACTCAAACTTCTGGAATATAGAGGCTATGACTCCTGGGGAATTGCTGTTAAGCCATCAGCCATTAGGAATCAGCCATTAGTTATTGAGAAACACATCGGGAAAATAGGAGATGCCAAGGTTAGTTTGCCACAGAGTGAGATTGGCATTGGACATACTCGTTGGGCAACTCATGGAGGAGTTACTAAGGAAAATTCTCACCCCCACTTGGATTGTTCTAAAAATATCGCGGTGGTTCACAATGGAATCATCGAGAATTATCAGGAGATAAAAGAAGATCTGGTTAAGAAAGGTCATACGTTTATTTCAGAAACAGACACAGAAGTTTTCCCGCATTTAGTAGAAGAATTTTTAAAGAACAATAATTTTGAAACAGCTTTTCGTTTGGCTTTTAATACGATTAAAGGATTGAATGCGATTGTGGCAATAAATAGTAATACAAATGAAATTGCAGCTGCGAAGACTGGTTCTCCATTAGTTGTAGGAGTTGGAACCGACGCTTTTTATATTTCCTCAGATCCAAATGGAGTTGCGATTCATACAGATAAAGCGCTTTTTATAAAAGATCATGAAATGGTTATTTTAGGTAAAAGTCTTAAATTATCTTCTTTGCCTGATGGTTTAACGCTTACGCCAGATTTGGAAACTTTAGAAAGAGCACTCATTGAAGAAGGTAAAGGGAATTATCCTCATTTCATGATTAAAGAGATAAATGAACAACCAGATGTTTTGGAAAATATCGCAAAAAATTATTCAGATCGGATTGAGGAGTTAGGGAAGAGCATAAAAAATGCATATGGCACTTATTTTATAGGAGCAGGTACTGCATACTTTGCTTGTCTTGGCGGAACATATTTATTTTCAAAGATTGCAAAAGTTCATGTAAATACTGCACCAGCTTCTGAATTTAATTACCTTGAAGATTTCTTAACAAAA
>CAYIUZ010000135.1:1797-2894 GCA_964366705.1 uncultured Gammaproteobacteria bacterium
ACTAGTAAAAGTTTGGTAATCGCTCTTTCTCAGTCAGGAGAAACGATTGATGTGGTGGAGCCGCTTCAAAGAGCAAAGAAAAAAGGAAGTAAGATTATTGCGATAACTAATGTAAAAGGTTCGACAATTTATCGAATGAGTGATGAGCAAATGCTTTTGGGTGCAGGACCAGAAAAAGCAGTTGCTTCTACGAAAGTTTATCTCGCAAAACTTTCAATTCTTCTTATGCTTTCATATGCCATGAAAGGTGAGGTCAAAAAAGGAAAAGAATTGGTAGAAAAAGGAGCCTTAGAGATTAGAAGGATACTAGGTGAGAAAAGTTTGGAAAATATTAAAAAAGTAGCATCATTTCTAAATTCCAAGGAACATATTTTTATAATTGGCAGAGGTACTTCATATCCTTCAGCTCTTGAAATGGCGCTTAAAATTAGAGAAGTGAGTTACCTTCACGCGGAGGGACTTGCAGGTGGGGAATTAAAACATGGGCCAATTGCCCTTATTTCTAAAGGGACTCCCGTAGTGGTTTTTGCTCCAAATGATGAAACATATGGAGCTATTATTTCAAATGCTATGGAAATTAAAGCTAGAGGCGGAGTTATGATTGGAATAAGCCACAAAAATAATGAGGTTTTTGATTATTTTATAGAAGTTAAAGATTTAGATGAAGGAAGTTTGCTAGCTCAAATTCTGCCAGCTCAGCTTATATCCTATTTTATTGCAGTATATAAAAATCTCGATCCTGATAAACCGAGAAATTTAGCAAAAAGCGTAACAGTGAAATAAGCGTCTAGATATTAGCGTTTAGCGTTTAGTTTGAGAAAACTAAACCCTAGCCGCTAGCAAACTAAACGCTAGAGTTATGGCAGACAAAGATTATTATCAAATTTTAGGAATTACAAAAGGTGCGAGTGAAGCAGATATAAAAAAAGCTTACAGGAAGCTCGCACTTGAACATCATCCAGATAGGAATAAGGGAGACAAAGCCTCTGAAGAGAAATTTAAGGAGGTAACAAAGGCTTACGAGGTTTTATCTGATCCCCAGAAAAAACAGGCCTATGATCAGTTTGGTCACGGGGCATTTGAGCAGGGTGCGGGAC
>CAYIUZ010000136.1:0-2146 GCA_964366705.1 uncultured Gammaproteobacteria bacterium
TCACGGGACAGGTGAGTTAATATTAAAAAACTTGTATTAGTAGACGGGAATGCTATAGTCCACCGGGCATATCATGCGTTGCCTCCTTTAAATAAAACGGCCGACGGTCAGTTAACAAATGCAGTTTATGGATTCTTTTCTATGGTCTTAAAAATTACGGGAGACTTAAATCCTGACCATTTAATTGTTTGTTTTGATAGAGCTGCGCCAACTTTTCGAAAGCAAATGTTCTCAGGTTACCAGGCGACCCGGCCTAAGATGGACGATGGTTTAAGCGGGCAATTTAAAATAATTCATGAGGTTTTAGAAAAGATAAAAGTTTGCATCTTTGAACTCGATGGATACGAGGCAGATGATCTCATCGGTACGCTTGCGAGACAAGCAATCGGCAAACAGACTACAGACCACAGTAAAAAAGCCGTAGACAGTAGTCTGAAAGCTGTAGACCAAGTTATTATACTCACTGGCGATCGGGATATGCTTCAGCTCGTAAACCCACAAGTTCTTATTCTGGCTCCAATTATAGGGGTTACAAAAATGATTTTATTTGATCCTGAAAAAGTAAAAGAAAAATATGGAGTTGAGGCCTCAAATTTCGTTGACTATAAAGCGCTAATTGGCGACTCTTCAGATAATTATCCAGGCGTAGGGGGGATTGGGCCAAAAACTGCTATGGATTTAGTTAATAAATTCGGAAGTCTTGAAAATATTTATGAGAATTTAGGAGAAATTAATCCTAAAACTATGGAAAAACTCGCAACTGATGCGGAGCAAGCTGCAATGGCTAAGAAACTTGCCACAATTGAGGTAAATGCACCAGTTCATATAAAGTTTGAGGATTGTGAGGTTACTAAGATTAATAGGGGAGCTTTACTTTCTTCGTTCCAAGAGTTAGATTTCAATAGCCTTATCGCCAGGTTTAAGTTAGACGTAAAACCATCCGCCGCCGCTAAAGTTAAGGCGGACAAGAAGGTTAAGCAGGAGCAAGAAAAGGAAAACCAATTGGGGTTACTGTAATGTCATCCTGAATCGATCGGTGTCATCCTGAATTCCTGCCCGCAAAGCCTTGCTTGCATGGCAGGCGGGTATTTCAGGATCTAGATTCCGAAACAAGTTCGGAATGACAATGAGAGAAAGAAAATATGAAAGTAGCAATTGTTCATGATTATATAAAAGAATACGGAGGCGCTGAACGTGTGCTTGAATCGCTTCATAATGTTTTTCCAAATGCTCCAATTTATACGTCAGTTTATTTACCAAAGTATCTAGGTCCCCATAGAGCGCGTTTTGAGAAGTTTGATATTCGTACTTCCTGGGCTCAAAATCTTCCATTCAAAGCAAAACTGATAAGTCCTCTTCGACTAATTGCTCCTTTAATTTTTGATTCATTCGACTTTTCTAAGTTTGATGTAATTATTGTTTCTGCAACGGGAGCTTATTCTCCAAATTCAATTAACAAGAAATCTGCAATCCAAATTTGTTATTCTCATACACCGCCCAGATATCTTTATGGTTATGCAACATCTAGAAATTGGAAGAAAAATATAATAACTAAAATAATTGGAAATCTTTCAATTCATTTTTTGCGTATCGTTGATCATAAATCAAGTCAAAATGTAGACTATTTTATAGCAAATTCTAATAATACGAAGACTAGAATTGAGAAATTCTACAGAAAAGATTCAGTGGTTATTTACCCTCCAGTAGAAGTAAGTAGTGAGTATAAAGTATCAAGTATTAAGAATGACCAGTATGCTAAATACAAAATACATGATACTGAATACTATCTGACTGGGGGAAGGATTGCTCGCGCAAAACACACAGATCTTATTATTGATGCATTTATTAAAAACGGTTTGCCTCTAAAAGTTTTCGGAAAGGGCTTTGCAGGCTTTGAAGAAGAACTGCGTCGGAAAGTGGAAGGTAGAGGATTGAAGATAGAGTTCTTAGGGGAAGTAGGTGACGAGGAGAAGGATAGACTAATGGCAGGAGCAAAGGCGTTCATTTTTGCTTCAGAAGATGAAGATTTTGGAATAGTTCTCGTGGAAGCAATGATGTCAGGCACGCCTGTAATTGCCCACAGATCAGGTGGAGTTTTAGAAACAGTGATTGAGGGGAAAACAGGATTATTCTTTGATAGTTTTAC
>CAYIUZ010000136.1:2156-2883 GCA_964366705.1 uncultured Gammaproteobacteria bacterium
ATTTAGCGTTGAATCTTTAAATTCAGCCATAAAAAAGTTTAATGATTTAAATCATCAAAGTATGAGGGAGAATTGTATCAAGCAAGCGAGAAAGTTTAGTAAAAAAAGATTTGAAAAAGAAATAAAAGAATTTGTTGACAAAGTATCTAAATAAAAGGTATAAATGCTACTTATGTCAGGACCAGAAGGATCGGAAAAACCAGTAATCCAAAAAATAATGCATCTTTCTTTTGAAGATGGAACTAGTGACTATCAAGTGGAATGGAGAGCAAGATTAATTTCTAGTGATTTATTTAATGACCCTCAAGTAGGAGAGCATTCTCCAATAGGAACAATACTTTTGTTTGATGTTTCCATGACTGGAATAAAAGATCTTAAGCTAAGAAGAGAATTAAACGGAGACGAGATTCTGCTTAGAAATTTGACGCTACAACATTTTGAAGGTATAGATTAATAGAGTATGCCAGAATTACCTGAGGTGGACCCCACACAAAGCTTACCTTCTCCCGAGGCTTACATCCTCGCGTCGAAGGGGCGTTTGAGCGGGGCAGGAACAATATGAAATGAAATTAGAAAGATTTTCTTAGGCGGCCGCGGATCATTCTTTTGCCCGAATTGCCAGAAATAAACTTAGGTTATTGACGTTTTAGGGGGATTGGAATAGAATTAGTGCTAACAAAGTACCCATTAGGGTCTTTTTTTAAGCTAATTTAAGGGCTCAAAAGAA
>CAYIUZ010000137.1:0-2859 GCA_964366705.1 uncultured Gammaproteobacteria bacterium
CTTTTCTTGACGCTTTGATCTTGCAAAATCAGTTCCTTCTTCACCTTTTGCATGACGGGATCTAACAAACTTAAGTGCAGTTTCTCCGTCCATATGATTTATTCCCTTATCAAAATGTAAATGTTCATAACGGCATGGGAAAACTTCCAGCTGAGAAGAGGCAGTTGCTAGCTTATCAAGATCTTCTTCTTTATTATCACACGGATCATCTTCTCTTCCTGCAATCGGATATTCATAATCATCAAATGTTCTTTCAATATCAATACCTAAACCTCCTACCAGATCCACAGCTTTTACAAACCCTGAAAAATCAATAACAACTCCATAGTCTATGTTTTGTCCAGTAATTTTACTCGCAACAGATTTTGCTAAAACCAGTCCTCCACCTTCTTTTTTAAGCTCTCCTTTGGCATAAGCCGTATTTATTTTTCCGTCAATTTCAAAGGACCAAACGTCCCTTGGTAAAGAAACCAAGGTGACTTTCGATTCTTTTATATTTAGGCTTGCAAAAATAAGAGTGTCAGAAAGATTCGGCCCTTCATGTTTTCCTCCGCCAATTCCAAGAAGTAAAATATTAATTGTATGCTGATCAGTTTTTTTAAGATCTATATTTTTATTAAAAATAATTTGAAAAATAAGAGGAGATAAATTTCCGCCTTTTATTATAACTTCCAAACCAAGCACTACTACAAGAAAAAGAAAAATGAAAATTTTTTTAAACAGCATTTCCAATAATATTAATAAATGATTTTGGATCTAGGCTTTCCCCGCCAATTAATGCTCCATCTATCGAGGGGAGATCTAAAAATGTTTTAATATTTTCCGAATTAACACTTCCTCCGTATATTACATTTTGAAACCCAACGTCTTTAATTTTTTTCGCCATTTCCTCTACATCTTTTGGGTCAGACGCATTCCCGGTTCCAATTGCATTAATCGGTTCATATGCTATCACTAATCCCTCAGGTTTAAGTCCTGAAAGTTCATCCAGACTTGAAACGCAAACAATTATCTTGAGCTCTTGAGACAGAGCTTGATCAACTTTCTTAGAAATTAATTCATTGTCTTCTTTAAGATTACTTCTTCTTTCTGAGTGACCTATCAAGACATACTCTGAAAACTCCTTAACCTGTTCTGCTGAAACTTCACCCGTATATGCACCTTTACCATATGGAGATACATCCTGAGCGCCAATTGAGAAAGGTAAACTATTAACCCTAATATACCCATTCATCACATCAAGCAATGTAAAGGGAGGAAAAACGACGACTTGAATTCCCTCTGGAACTTCTACGCTTGAGGCGTCAACTAACCAATCCTTAGTCTCAATTTTGGTCTTATTTGACTTCCAGTTAAAGGCTAAGAGTTTATTTTTCATGTGATACAATGGGCCAAGACTAATTATAAAGTATGGACAATCTGATTCTCAAGGATCTAAATAAGGAATATAAATAGATTTAAACTATACTGCAGCTTTGTTATAATACTATAATGCCAAATCAATTTTCCCACCCATGGACAGCAAAAGAAGTTGAATTCTTGTCAGCAAATATTAAAAAGCTCACGTATAAACAGATGGGCACTAAAATTAACCGATCTTCGTCCTCTATTCAATCTAAGATCAGATTTCTACCTATCCAAGGAAAAATAAGAAAACATAATGTAAATTCAAATTTTTTTAAAATCTGGTCTCCAAAAATGGCTTATGTTTTAGGTTTTATAGGAGCAGATGGAAATATTTGCCACAGCGGCAGAACACATGTTTTACATATTGCCAGTGATGACAAAGATATTATTGAAAAAATAAAATTGACCCTAAATTATGATGGTCCCATTCATCAGAAAGAAAGATTCAATGGAAAAATCTCTTATAGTCTCCGCATTTGTGATCAAACAATTTTTAATGATCTTCAAAAATTGAGCATTACTGAACGAAAAAGTCTAACGTTTACTCCCCCAGAAATACCTGCTAACTTGATTAGACATTTTATAAGAGGGTATTTTGACGGGGATGGTTCTGTTTGCTTACGCAATATTTCATATAAAAGCAGGATTGTAGTATATTTTTATACTGCAAGCCAAACTATGAGCAAATACCTTTATTTGAATATTAAACAGCTCCTTAATAATTCTTATAACGGTAAGATAGGGACATTTTTGATCCAACAAAAAAAACCATACTATCGTATTAGCCTAGGTCATAAGTCATCTGTTAAATTATTTGATTACATGTATAGAGATGCTGAGCTTTATCTTGAAAGAAAATTCAATAAATTTACTGTAGGACTTGGCTATGGCAATTGATCTCTCTATCCTAAATAAAGAACAAAAGGAAGCTGTTGTTTCTACCGAAGGGGCAAATATAGTTTTGGCTGGTGCAGGTTCAGGGAAAACAAAAGTACTTACCTATAGAACTGCTTATCTAATTGATAGAGGTATTTCTCCAGATAATATTCTCTTAACAACTTTTACTAATAAAGCCGCTACCGAGATGAAAGATAGAATCCAAAAATTATCTGACAGTCCGGATAAACCTCTAATTGGAACTTTTCATTCTCTTTGCGCGAGAATTCTTAGAGTTGAGGGAAAATATATTGGATTTTCTGAAAAGTTTACGATCTATGATTCATCTGACAGCGTGGATGCAATTAAAGAAGCTATGAAACGAGCAAATATCTCAACAAAAGATTTTAAACCGTATTCAGTTCAGTCCACAATCTCTCAAGCAAAAAATCAATTAATCAATCAACTCGAGTATTTAAATTTAGCACGGGGTTATTTTCAGGAAAATGTCGCTAAAATTTATCCCTTCTATCAAATTATTCTTAAAGAAAATAATGCTTTGGATTAGATCGGAAG
>CAYIUZ010000138.1:0-2810 GCA_964366705.1 uncultured Gammaproteobacteria bacterium
AACATTTTCCTTAAGTCCTGGAATGGTTGAGAATCTGTGCTTTGCGCCATTTATCTTTACTGATGTTACTGCAACTCCAGGAATAGAGATTAAAAGAACACGTCTAAGAGCTGTTCCTAATGTGTGACCATATCCCGGCTCCAAAGGTTCAATTACGAACTCTCCGTAGTCGTTTGTAAGCTTTTCCGGGGTAACTTTGAAATTAGGTTCTGTCATAAAGATTTATTCTACCATTATCTCGAATAATATTCAATAATGAGTTGTGTATTAAAAGGGACCTCTAGATCTTCTTTTTTTGGCATTCTTAATAGCTTTCCCACGCTTCCTTTGCGCTCAACATATGAAACAAACTCTTTTCGATCGATCATAGCCTGTAATATTAAAGGATTTGTTTGTGATTTTGCGCTGATTGAAATTATATCATCTGCTTTAAGTTGATATGACGGAATGTTTATTTTTTTATCGTTTACTAATACATGCCCGTGGGACACTAATTGTCTTGCGCCAGCCCTAGACTTTGAAAATCCTAGTCTGTAAACCAAGTTATCAAGTCTTGTCTCAAGAAGCGCTACTAAAAGCTCTCCTGTTTCGTCTTTTTGAGTTTCTGCGTATTGGAAAAGCTTTTTAAATTGTTTTTCTAAAATTCCGTATGTTACTTTCGCTTTTTGCTTTTCTCGAAGCTGAGCTCCGTATTCTGAAATTCTTTTCTTTCTTTTTCTTGCGTGTTGTCCTGGCGGAATATTAAGTCTTCTTGCTAAAGAATTAGATGTTTTATCTAAAACATTTACCCCTTCTCGTCTTGCTAATTTATGTTTTGGTCCAGTATATCTAGCCATTTTTTGCCCTCCCAAAAATGGAATTTTTAATTTTCAATTTCCAATTTTCAATTTTAGCTCTTAAATCATTAATCATAAATCTTAAATCCTGCGCTTTTTACTTGCTCTTGGTCCATTGTGAGGAATCGGTGTAATATCTGCAATCTGAAGAATTGAAAGCCCTGCACTTTTAATTGCTCGAAGCGCTGAATCTCTTCCAGCTCCTGGTCCTTTTACATAAACCTCTACACTTTTCATTCCTCCTGCAATTGCTTTTCTAGCTACAGTTTCTACCGCAGTAGTTGCAGCGAATGGTGTAGATTTTCTTGTTCCCTTAAATCCTGAAGCTCCCGCTGAAGACCAACCAACAGTGTCTCCTTTATTATTCGTGAATGTGACAAGTGTGTTATTAAAAGTTGCAGTGATATAAACTTTACCGTTCTCAGTAATTCTACTAACTTTTTTCGCGGTTTTTGTTTTTTTAACTTCTACTTTTGCCATAGTTATTTAGTATCTAGTCCCATTTTCGTAGCTACTTCTTTCTTAATAGCTCCAATCGTGACTCTCTTTCCTCTCTTAGTTCTAGCATTTGATCTTGTTCTTTGACCTCTTGCTGGTAAATTTCTAGCATGTCTCATACCTCTATATGCACCAATATCTTTAAGTCTTCTAATATTTCCGTTTACCTCTGTTCTAAGATCTCCTTCAATTTTATATCCCTCAAGTGCCTGCTGAATTCTTTTTTGTTCTTCTTCAGTTAATGTACTTACTCTTTTTGCGCCGTCTACCTTAGCTATCTCAAGAATTTTATGGACATTGCTTCTGCCTACTCCATAAATATAAGCTAGCGATATTTCTAATTTCTTTTCTTCTGGTATAGTTACTCCTGAAATTCTCATAATTAACCTTGTCTTTGCTTGTGTCTTGGATTATCACAAATAATCCTAACGACTCCTCGTCTTTTAATTACTTTACATTTTGTGCATCTTGTTCCGACACTTGCTTGTACTTTCACTTTAGTTAATAGTTAATAGTTAATAGTTAATAGTCAAACTTATGACTAATAATTTATAACTTATAACTTTCCCCCTTCATAAATCTTAATTCGTAATTCATAATTCTATTTAAGCCTAAAGGTAATCCTTCCTTTTAGCTCATCATACGGTGTCATCTCTATCCTAACTCGGTCGCCTGGTAAAATCTTAATAAAATGCATCCTCATCTTTCCTGAAAGATGACAAATAATTATCCTGCCGTCCGGAAGCTCCACTCTAAACAATGTATTAGGCAGAGATTCCAAAACTTTTCCTTCTACTTCAAATGACCCCTGATGTACCATAAATATTAGACGATAGATACTAGAAAGTAGATAATAGATGTTTGAAATTGGAAGATGGATAATTCTCTATCTTCCACCCTCAAAATGCTATCTTCTATCTTCCATTTTCTATCGTCATTATTTGCGTTTCATTATATCAAATCAGGCTCACAAGAGCAAGGCTTAACAAAGAAAATTAAGTTAAGATTTCAGGACCGTTTTTAGTTATCGCTACTGTCCTCTCAAAAAGCCCGGAAAGTGACCCATCCGAACTCGCTATAGTCCAATTGTCATCATTTAAATATGACACTTCAAAACCTCCCATATTATAAATTACCTCGATTGCTATAGTCATTCCTTCTCTCAATGCTGGTGTTTTTTCAATCTTCTTTGCCAAATAACCGGGAACCTCCGGATCCTCGTGGAGCTGCCTCCCAACTCCATGACCGATTAAGGTTCTGACAACTCCATATCCGCCATCTTTTTCTACAATATCCTGGATGGTTTCTGAGATATGACCAATCCTATTCCCTATTTTAGCCTGTGAAATAGCCTCATTTAGCGCTCTTTCCCCTACTTCCAGGAATTTAACTACACTTGGATCTTTCTTCTGTCCCACAATTATTGAATGCGACATATCTGTATTAAATCCTTTATAGAAAACTCCACAGTCAATT
>CAYIUZ010000139.1:0-2745 GCA_964366705.1 uncultured Gammaproteobacteria bacterium
AATCGAATTAAGGTTTCCCATTTCAATTCTAAAACTTCCATTAGACATTACTTGAGCGTGCGCCGTAGGCGCGGCTGATAGCTGATAGCTAATGGCTAATAGCAAATAGATTAAAGATTTAGGATTTAAGATTGAAGAATATTTTTTAAGAGAGTATATTTTATCCATAAATCATAAATCATAAATCATTATTCTTGCTTCTCCGAGCGTAGGTCTTTTGTTTCTTCTAGTATTTCATTAAGCTTTTCAACTTCCTTTGGGCTTAGCTTGCTTTTTCCGCTTTCAATTACTTCTTTCACGTCTGAAGAAATCTCATCAGCTGAAGCTACAGTTCTTTCTTTAGTTTTTAAAACTTCATCACTTGCCTTATCATTTTTCTTAAATTGTATTCCGAAGAAGTAGGCTAGGGGAGATAGTATAGAAATGGAAGCCATTTTTATTATATTTGCAGTCACATCTCCTTGAAATATTTGAGACCAGAATATAACTATTAGTCCAATCGGGATTATAAAAACACTTCTTGGGTCCATGATAAATGCAGCTGCAAAAAGAAGAAAATATATCAGAAAGAATAGGGGGGACGTTATTCCGCCAGTAGAAAATATAAAGAGAAGAAGAATCGTGTTTAGGATAAAGAAGTTAACTGGTCCGCCTAGATTTAGATTTTGCTTTCTTTTAAAAGAAATGAGAAGAAATAGGAAGACCAGGAATCCAACAAAGGGTATTGAGTACTGCGCGAGCTGACTGTTTTGCCAAACAAAAACAAGTATAAATGAGCCCAGAACAATTAGCGCATCAGTATAAAACTTCATAATCCCATGGTAGGAAAATAAATGCTAAATTACAAGCCCGCCTGCAAAGCATGCTTGCATTGCGGGCAGGTGTGCTATACTTGTTTTGAGCCTGGTTAGAAGGCTAACTGATAATGGACGCTAAGAAAAAATACAATCATAAGGAGACCCAGGATAAGTGGAATAAGAAATGGACTGAATCAAAAATCTATCACCCTGACATGGATAGCGCTAAAAATCCGTACTATAACCTCATGATGTTCCCATACCCTTCTGCTGAAGGACTCCATGTGGGAAACATGTATGCTTTTACAGGTGCTGACGTTTATGGAAGATTCATGAGACTAAAAGGGCACCAAGTTTTTGAGCCAATTGGCCTTGATGGTTTTGGAATTCATTCAGAGAACTATGCTTTAAAAATAGGCGTAAATCCTTCTGATCAAGCTAAGATTTCTGAAAAACGATTCTATGAACAGCTTAAAATGATTGGAAATAGCTTCGATTGGGATAGGACAGTTGAGACATACAAACCTGATTACTATAAATGGACTCAGTGGCTATTTATTCAATTGTTTAAAGCTGGGCTTGCGGAGAAAAAGAAAGCTGAAGTTAACTGGTGTCCATCTTGTAAAACCGTTCTTGCTGATGAGCAGGTTTTAAGCGGACTGTGCGAGAGGTGTTCTTCACAAGTTGAGAAAAAAGAACTTGAGCAATGGTTTTTTAAGATCACTGAGTATTCAGATCGCTTGCTCGAAGGTTTGGATCGTATTGATTGGACCGAGAAAGTAAAAATCGCGCAGAAAAATTGGATTGGTAAGAGCGAGGGAGCTCTAATTAGATTTAAGATTCAGGATTTAGGATTTAAGAATGAGAAGGGAGATTTTTCTGCTGAGGCAGATCATAAATCATTCGTTGAGGTTTTTACAACGCGTCCAGATACATTATTCGGAGCTACATTTTTGGTTCTTTCTCCAGAGCATCCGCTTATCCAAAGGCTATTGGATAAGAATTTCCAATTTACAATCTCTAATTTGCAATTAGATAAGATTAGGCAATATATAAAAAAGTATAAAAATAATACAGAAACAGGTATGCCCGCCGAAGCTCAAAGAGCGAAGGAGGGAGTTTTTTCTGGATTCTATGCTATAAATCCAGCCACGAAAGAAAAAATTCCAGTCTGGATTGGAGATCATGTTTTAATGGGTTACGGGACTGGAGCCATAATGGCAGTGCCGGCTCATGACGAAAGAGATTTTGAATTTGCAAAAAAATACGAACTTCCAATTAAATACGTTTTAGCCACGCCTGAGGGAGCAGAAAGCAAATCTGAGTGCTACACCCATCGAGGCCAAATTATTGATTCCGGTGATTGGACTGGATGGGATAGCGCTTTTGATTTTCACAAGATTATTTCATGGCTGGAAGAAAAAGGAATAGGCACGAAAGAGATTCATTATCATTTAAGAGATTGGTTAATTTCTCGTCAAAGGTATTGGGGAGCACCGATTCCTATGATTCATTGTGGTAAATGTGGCTGGCAGCCAGTTCCTGAAGCTGATTTGCCTGTAGTTTTACCCTACGTAAAAGATTTTAAGCCATTAGGCACTGGAGTCGCGCCATTAGCGCAAGATTCAGAGTTTGTAAGCGTAAAATGTCCTAATTGTAGTGGGTTAGCAAAGCGCGAGACAGATGTTTGCGATACATTTCTTGATAGTTCGTGGTACTTTCTAAGATACCCATCTACCGAAAATGAGGACAAACCATTTGATGATTCAAGAACTAAGAAGTGGCTTCCTGTGAATATGTATATAGGCGGAGCTGAGCATTCTGTTCTTCATTTGCTTTATTCCCGTTTTATCACAAAGGTTTTATTTGATCAGAAGCTTTTAGATTTTGATGAGCCATTCACTAAGTTTCGCGCTCATGGGCTACTTATTAAAGACGGCGGGAAGAT
>CAYIUZ010000140.1:0-2724 GCA_964366705.1 uncultured Gammaproteobacteria bacterium
TTGATCTACCATCTGATCAAAGAGTAGGCGCCGGAGTAAGACTTAGAAATGTAACAGGAGGCACAGTCACAGGAAACACAATGCCAGGCCAAAACGTAAACTGCTCAAGCTGCGTTAATGTTACAACCACACCAAATCCTTAATTTACTTTCAGCTTCAAACAAGCTATAAATAAGTTATGGGTATAAAGAAAAATAAACTACCAATAATTATATTAGGAATTTTAATAATTGCTCTCCCTTTACTTTTATTTGCAGTAAAACAAACTTTGGATAATAGATCAAATGCTGCGGCTGCGGATAAACTTGAGGCTGAAGGAGGAACCCTCGGCGGAAATACAAAAGTTCAAGCCGACACAAATGCATCAGGCGGACAATATGTCTTGTTTGCAAATCAAACGACAACTCCTACTCCTGTACCAGTTGGAAGCTGTACCGGTATTGGCCCAGATTCTGGTGGAGCTACAGCCAAAACCACCTATCATTCACTTAGTCTCTATTGGTCACCATCTGGCGGATCGAGTACCAAAACTGTCATCGTTAAATACAGAAAAAAGGGTGATTGTTCGTGGAGAAATGGCCTCCCTATAAAATATAATCCTATTTCTGGTAATGCAGATTATCGTGGATCTATCGTAAATTTAACTCCAAATACAGAATACGAAATCGAGCTGACACTTGAAGGAACTTCTACAACCAGCACTGTTAATTCAAAAACTTGGACAGAAAATCCTCCGGAAGGAACAGTAACAACAATTCCTAATGGTTCGTTAACCTATAACATAACAGGATCAGGAACCGTAACTGCGTATAGAGTTTATGATGGAAAAGGCGCAACAATTGACGTAGCTAATAATTCTGATAATGGAATTAATATCAACGCAAGCAATATAATCCTACGGAATATTAATGTTAAAGGCGCAAAAACCCACGGAATAAGAATCTCTGGGGGTAAAGATATAATTATAGAAAACTGTGATGTGTCAGGCTGGGGCCAAATAGAAGGACCAAATGGCTTCGGACAAAATTATAATTCAGGTATTTATAGCTCAAATACTTCTATAGAAAGAGTTACAGTTCAAAGATGTAAAATTCATCATCCTAGAACTGACGCCAACAGCTGGAGTGAGGACTCAGGGGTTCCCACTACTGGTTCGTTTCATCCAAGAGGGCCTCAATGCATAACCTTCTTTGACAGTCTTGGAAACCATGTCCTTAGATATAACGAATGTTACTCTGATTTTACTCACCAATTTAATGATGGCTTTGGAGCTGGCAGCAACAGCAGTCTAAACGGCTTCCCCGGTCCTGACAGCGATATCTATAATAATTATGTTTCAAATACTTGGGATGATGGAATGGAGATTGAGGGCGGAGGTAAAAATGTAAGAGTCTGGAATAATTATATTGAAAACGCTTTTATTCCCTATGCAAATGCCTCAGTTACTATTGGGCCTTTGTATTTATTCCGCAATGTTTCAGGACGGTCTGACTCATCATCAGAAACCACGAACAATTCACCTGGTTATTTCTTAAAAGCGGGCTATGCCAGCAGCGAAAGCAATATGAATGGGGCTATTTATCTTTTTAACAATACTGTAACTCAACCGAATAATGAAGGCGCTGGTGGATTCGGAAGTGCCGGAACAGGAAACAGAATCGTAAAACATACAACTTCCAGAAATAATGTACTCCAGGTAAGAAGCGGAACAACATATTGTACTGCAAATAATGCAAGTAATTCTGATAATGATTTGGATTATGATCTTTGTACGGCTGCTTATCCTAGCGGTTATCAGACACATAAAATAACTGGGTCACCAATTTATACAAACGGCGGAAGTTTTAATTTCTCCACTAAAACCGGTGACTTCCGTCTTTCACCAGGTAGTCCCGGATTTAGCGCTGGATATATTATTCCTAATTTTTCCGATGGATTTAGCGGAAATGCACCAGATTTAGGTGCACAGCAAAACAATGAATCTCCAATGAAATATGGAACTCAATCTTCCTTTAACCCACCACAAATACAATAATTTTACTTCCAGCCTCAGAAAAGATATAAATAGAGTGTAGAATCCAAAACTTTAAGCGTATTTTAAAAACCAAGATAGGATTGATTGTTTGATTAGATAAATCCCCCCTGCAGCCACGCAAGGTCCGACCTTGCGTGGCTAGACCAGTATCCTCAGACTTGAAGCTTTCATTAGTAATTTCAAATTAATTTAAATTGAGTTCTTTGAAATTAAAAGTATGCATATTTTGGACTATCATATCAATACTTCTTAGGACCGTCCCCATAGCCAGAGTAAATTTAACTATAAGTTTAAATAATTCCCGAATCCCCTCCCAACTACAGGACCCTCCTACTTTAGCCATTCACCTTTTCAGTTCTATTCGAACACGGCTTCCTCCAGAGGCGGACAGGCATGGAGCGAATTCAGGAAGGCGGGTAGTATTGACAGATTAAGCCTCAACTGGTATCATATTTGAACCTAAGACAGTGGGTTCTGCAAAGCAGAATTGCTTTGTGGATTAAAACAGAAAAGAAGTGAATTCTTCTTTGAAGAACCTGCCGAGGCACATTTTAGCTTCTAGCTGCTAGAAATTAGCTTCTAGAGATTATTTATGCGCTCTTAGGAGCGTTTTTTTTTATGAATTTTAATCATTAAATAATTCATTGAAAATTGTAAATTTAAAATTAAAAATTAATTAAATATGGCAA
>CAYIUZ010000141.1:0-2717 GCA_964366705.1 uncultured Gammaproteobacteria bacterium
TTGATGAAAAGGTTGACGGACTTGATAGGAAAGTAGATGGTTTGGATAAGAAAGTTGACGGACTTGATAGGAAAGTTGGCAGGCTAGAAATAGATATGAAAAACGTTAAAAAGCAAGTTAATAACGTTGAAATTAAAGTAGAAATTGTAAATAAAAAAGTCGGACTATTAGATGAAAAAATAGATCGAACACAGCAAGAAACCATCGAAACTCTTTCCGAGCTTATTCATGGGGGTTATGAACAGCACGAAAAAAGAATAAAGAAATTAGAAGAGAATCTTCAGTCTCCACAAGTACAATAATACAAAATTTCAAGAGAGAATTACCTGTTATTGAATCAACTTTAGTTAATTTAAGACAAATTCGTGTAATTGCTGCTCCAATTAGCGAAACACCTTCCCACATAGAATGTGGGAACTCAAAGTTTACTTTTCTGGAGATGCAAAGATTAGGAGGCGTTTTAGAGAAGTTCCGATTGGCCAGCAGGTTTGAAGAATTAGCTGATCTTTTTCTTCCTTAAGATATTTAACTTCATTAGGCCAGACTACTTTTTTCTCAGTAACTTTATAAGTGTAGATTTTATTATCTTTTTTAATTTGAATCTCGTCATTTTTCTGTAGCTCCCCTAGTTTTAGAAAAATCGTATTATAGTTACTTATTTCGATTGGATTTCCTGAAGAGTGGGCAAAGATAAACATACTTCCCTTTTCTCCTGGTAACGATGTATTTTTAGCATGTGCCACTCCACCTTTTAAAACCTTCTGATATTCAGTTTCATTGAATGGATCAACATTGAAATTTAATGGAGCTTGAGCATGAATTTTAGGGACAGAGATGTAATTGTTTGGCAAATTTTGAATATCTATTACCTTTGGAGGGAATAAATAGACTGAAATGATTGGATAAAAAAGTATAAAGAAAAGTAAGACTGAAGATAAAAGCAAAAGATTTCCAACTTGTCGGGAAATCATGCTTTGTTTTTTTTGTTTTTTAGATTTACGCTTAGCCACGGGCGATATTATAACACTAGCGTGCAAATAAGTAATTAGGAGATCTTCCGGACCGTAGCCGCAGGTACCCACCCAAGAAGAATAACATGATATTTCCTATCATCATAAGAAGCATGAAATAGTCACCTGTTACTGGAAGGATTGATCCCAGCACAGATCCACCGTTTGAGCTTGTTCCGCCTGTTGGTCCAGGGTTGCTTCCGTTTGTTGGCCCAGGGTTGGTCGTAGTGGTTGGTGGCGGTGTTCCATCAGGTGGTGTTGTAGGATTTTCATTGCAGCAATCAACATCTACTAATCCTACGTTAATATCTGTGTTTTCGATTGTTGTTGCAAGTAATATATCTCCTGTTGTGATTTCTACGTCCCCTGAATTTTTGGAGGCTTCATTTCCGCCTGTGTTAAGTTCCCAGCTTGAGTTATTTACGATGTTTGCACTGTTATTTACGTCAATTTGCACACCACTGTCATTTACAAAAACGATTTTATTGTTTGAATCCGAGGCGTTATCTGAGATTTTTATAGAAACGTCTCCTAGGATGCCATTTGATGTGTGAACTTCATAAACATTAATTGAATTATTCTTTATAGTGTCTACTGCTTTTATACTTCCTGTTGAGATTGAAACATTTCCCGAGTTCTCATTAGCCGTATTGTATCCTGTGTTCGCATTTCCATTGACATTGTTTTGAATATTCGCATTATTATTTATTGAAACACTGTTATTAACGTTTGAAATATAGTTAATGCTGTTATTTGATTCTCCGCCATTACCGGTTATATTCAGTGCAAGATCCCCTTGGCAGCAGTTATTCTCTACATATGACTGGTTAATTCCTGCATTTATGATTGTTGACTCAACGTTTACATCCCCAGTGTTAATGTTTACTTCTCCGCCATTGTTTTCTGAAGCGTTGTTATCTCCTGTATTTGCACTAATATCTACGTTGTTGTTCACCTCAGCAGTATTGGTTTGCTCTGTCTGAGTAGTATTGCTTGACGAGATATTTACGTTATTTGTCGAGCCTTCTCCATTTCCACTGACTGTAATTTCATCCGCGTATGCTAAATAAGGATTAACAAATAGTGACAAAGACAGTAAGCTTAATAATATTTTTTTAATTTTCATAATATTTAACTTTTTGCGGACAGTTGGCAGATCTTGAGGCAGAAATTATTTAGACAGACCCGCCTGCCGGCAGGCTAGGTTTTTTAAGAAATTTTTTTCTAGCAATTATTCCAGCTGCGAGTAAAGGTGTTGCTAATAATAACCATGCCAGATTAAGAGTTGCTTTTTTGTTACTTGAGTCTTTAGTGAGTCCAGCTACTATGTCATTTGTATTTGCGCCTGCTACTTTTACTTCAACTCTAGGGTTATTGTTTGATCCAATTCCAAACACTTTAGGCAAGAATCCTGCTGCAGCAATGATACTTGGTCCTTTTGCCGAAGCACTTGTGTTATTTGAGTTAGAGTTATTGTTTGAATCCTGATTATTTGTACTATTGTTATTTTCTTCAGTTCCTCCTTGTGCTACAACTTCTGAAGTGTCTTTTTTGCTTCCCGGAGTCATAAAGTCTCCAGTCCAGCTTCCGAATACATTTACGAAGGTAACAAGTAGTTTTCCTCCTGCGATGTTATTATTTACGAAGTTAACAATATTAGCTATTGCCTCCGCATCACCAGTTACGATATCTACATTACCATTATTT
>CAYIUZ010000142.1:0-2705 GCA_964366705.1 uncultured Gammaproteobacteria bacterium
ATTTTTTCAAAATCAAACCCCCTATCAGCAGCAATATCTCCTATAAACTCAGCTATCATCTCGTTGTTGCCTTCCTTTCTCGGGCTGCCGCTAACAGCTAAAATTCTCATTTCAGCTTCGTTCTTTTTATCTTATTTCTTGCTTTTTTTATCTGGTGGCCAATTCTAACATTTTTAATTTTATTTATCCAAGCACCTTTCTAAGATGATTAATTTTTATATAAGTAATAATAAGAAAGGTGCTGGATTTATTAAATTATGATTGGACGAATAAGTATCTCTTTAATTTACGATTCAATTGGCTCAGTGTTAATTAGGTTTTTTGCAATAAATGGACTTTTAATATTAATTGCATATGAAATTGTTGCAGGAAATTTTCCCGGAGTTCCTTTGTTTTTGTTATCAATAATTACGATCATTCACATTTTTATTAGGTTTGAAATAGAAAATATTCTACCAATGAAAAAAGTGAGTGGAAATTTAACGGACACTTTAGATTGTTTTACAAAAGAGGCGCTTATGACTGTTCTTCTTAAGAATAATTCAGCATCAATTATTAATTATTTAAAAAATAGACTTCAAATTAAATTTTATTTAGAAAAAGCAGCAATTGATCCTAAAAATATGAAGATTGTAGAATTTCCAAAACATGATTTATACGCAAAGGCACTTGAGATTTCAAAGTCTCAAAAAAATAACCATGTTACTTCAATTGATCTTTTTACAGCTTATCTTCTTCTAACCGAAAACCAAACAAAATTACTTTTTTCAAATAAATTAAAAGAAACCGATATTTTAAATATAAATCACTGGACTAAAATTACATTCTATGAGGAAAATTTGAAACCAAAAAAAGTAAGATTTGTGGGAATTGGAATTGGCGAGACTTTAGTTTGGGGTTGGACTCCTGAAACTAGAAATTATACGAAGGATTTAACTTTCTCAAGTGTAAGAAAAAAAGATTTTATAGAAGGCCGGGAAAAAGAATATGAAGAAATGCTTGAGGCTATGCAAAGAAAAGAAAATAATAATGTGCTTTTGGTGGGAGATATAGGAACGGGTAAAAGTAATTTAGTAGATAATTTTATTTTCGATAGCTATGAAGCAAACCTACCAAAAAAATTAAATCACAGAAGATTTTTGGAAGTAGCAATCGGACCTCTTGTTGCAGGAACAGCAAATAGAGAAGAGTTAGAAACTAGGCTTCAAGCAATAATTGAAGAAGTGAAGCATTCCGGAAATGTAATTTTATATGTGCCAGAGTTTCAGAATTTAATTGGCTCATCATCTTACGGGATTGATCTTTCAGGAGCAATGCTTCCATACCTTAGGGATGGGAAAATGCCGATTATTGCGACTATGACAGAGCCTGAGTATAAAAAATATTTTGAAAATAATGCAATTCGTGAAGTTTTTGAAATCATAAAGCTAAGTGAACCGAATGAAGAAGAATCTTTAAAAATGTTATTTCAAAAAGCTGAAGAAATTGAGAATGATACTAAGACACAGCTTAGCTATAGAGCTATTCTTGCAGCAGTTAAATATGCAGATAAATTTGATGTAAATGCAGTACTGCCTGGAACTGCAGTTGAGCTTCTAACAGAAACTGCAAATTCTGTAGCCTTGGATAAAAGAAAAGAGAAATTAGTTCTTGAAGAAGATATTTTGTCTAAAGTTGAAACAAAAAGTCATATTCCGGTTGGACAGCCAAAATTTGATGAAAAAATGCTCCTACTTAATTTGGAAAATGAAATGCATAAATTTGTGATAGGTCAGGATGAGGCAATTCGGTCCATCTCAGAAGCTATTAGAAGAATTAGATCAGGGCTGTCGCGAGAAAAACCGATCTCATTCCTGTTTCTGGGTCCCACGGGAGTCGGAAAAACAGAGACTGCAAGAACTCTTGCAAAAATTTATTTCGGAGGAGAAGCAAATATAGTAAGAGTCGATATGAGTGAATATGGAAATCCTGATTCGATTAACAAGATGCTTGAGTCTGATTCCGGAAGTTTTTTAAATCAAATAGAGACTCATCCATTTTCTTTAGTTTTACTTGATGAGTTTGAAAAAGCGAATGAAAAAATTCTAAATTTATTTCTGCAAGTTTTTGAAGATGGAAGAATGACTGATAACTCGGGTAAAACTATTTCTTTTACTAATACTATTATTATATCTACGAGTAATGCAGGATCTGAGTTTATTCGCGAAAACTTAGCTAATAATAGAGAAATTTCTAACAATAATCTTTTGGACTTTTTGCAAAGAGGCGGCATATTTTCTCCAGAGCTGTTAAATAGATTTGATGATATTGTCGTTTTCCATCCTCTTAATCCATCTCAGGTTTCACAAATCGCAAAATTACTTTTAGCTGAACTTTCCGGAAGACTTTCGCAGCAGGATATAGTCTTAAGTTTTGATCCTCAGGCAATTGAATTTATTGCGAGCGGTGGGTTTAATGAGGAGTTTGGTGCCAGACCGCTAAAGCGTTTTATTCAGGATAAATTAGAAGACATTATGGCAAAAAAGATGCTTTCCGGGGAGATTGTAAGAGGAGATAGGATAAGTGTTACGTTAGATCAGAGTTCAAATCTCGTATTTACTAAAGCAACTTAGCCTTGAAGCTAGCTTCAGTTTCTGGTATACTTACAAAACTATGCCAGCAGTTCAGCGCAGCGAATTTTCGCTAGCACTAAATCAAGTAGCAAA
>CAYIUZ010000143.1:0-2681 GCA_964366705.1 uncultured Gammaproteobacteria bacterium
ATGTCTATACGATCATTCCTTTCAGAGCTTCAATCAGTAAGACACTGATTGAGCAAACCATTGGTAGAGGGCTTAGATTGCCATTTGGTGAACTTACTGGAGTTGAGGAGCTGGATTCCCTCGATATTATCTCCCACGATAACTTTGCCAGAGTAGTAGCAGTCGCCCATGAAGTAGCAGAAGGGCTTGGAGTTAAAAAGGCTGAGAAGAAAGAGGAACTTAAAACAGTAGAAATTAAGCCAACAGATAATAAGAAACTTTGGATAAAAATTCCCTTAGTGGAAGCAAAAGTATATTCCAGTAATAAATTAGAGTTCTTCCCAATAAAATTGCGGTTGGAGGGATTAAAGAAGATTAAACCTAGGATGATCAAGGCAGACATTGTTTCCAGGCAAACTGAGGATGCGGGAGAAGTCGTAGTAAAAGAAGAAATTGATCCAGTTAACAGGATCGTAAGGTTGATTATCCTGGAGATGTCTGAGTTTGATATTTCTTTCAAGGTAGTCTTACAAAAGATCGTAAAGCACTATCTTGACCAACTTCAGGTTACAGGCAAAGAATTATCAAAGCTGGTGAAGCTGCACGAACAAACCATCCTAAACGACACACTGCCTCAGCTTCAGGAAAAACTACAGGAGCAGACAAAGATCAAGTTTGGGGTGCTTGATGAACAACTTCCATTTGAGCCGTATCTGAAAGTAACGAAAGTCTCGGCTGTGCCTTTGGATAAAGATGAAGTTAGTGAGGCTGAATCCAGAGGTAACATTATCGAAGGCTATGGCAAAAGTGTTTACCCAGCCTATGTTTTTGACTCAACCCAGGAGAAGCTGTTGGCGGACTCTTTGGAAAAAGATAAATCTGTAGTGAGCTGGTTGAGGCTTAGGAATGGGCAACTGCCAATTAAGTATATTTACGGTAACTACAACCCTGATTTTATCGTTGAGAGAAAGGATGCCAACTACCTTGTGGAAGTTAAGGATAAAAGCAAGCTAGACAAAAAAGACCCAGAGGTTATCGAGAAAGCCAAGCAGGCTGAAGAATGGTGCAAGATAGCTTCTGGAGCAACTAAGAAGAAGTGGATTTATAAACTCCTGCCCCATACAGCTGTAAGCAGAATTAACAGTTTTGACGCTATTATCAGCAGTGCTTATAAAATTCAATAAAAATGACATGGAAGATTTACAGCAGAAAATTGAGATTGTCTTAAATGAAGAAAAGAGAGCCTATCAAGCAAATGGTAGGATAAGTGGGCATTTAGGAAGTTTTAATATCGACATTGGAGATGGGTATACGGACGCCTATCCGAAAGTTGGATCGTATCCAAAATTGTTAGCAATACCTGCAAACTTAGATGCTATTCAGTCCCCGCAGGCAACAGTATTACTTAAACTTTATTCTTCAATTAACTCTGGCGAGAAAGAGCAGTTCAAGGGTATTCTGCTTTCTTACCTTTCGAAAGACGCCTCTTTTTTTGATATAGCCTACTTGGTCTTCTTTGTCCTCCATAGGATAGGGTCAACAGTTGAAGCAATTAAACAGGCAAGAATAAATCTTAAGGGTGATTCTGGTCATGGTTTTAGCAACATGCTGGCGATGTTGGCAAAAATTGTGGTTTACGAACATTCCTACATCAGCAAAGGTCTCTACCAGCAGATCAAAGAGGCAATGCAAGGAGAGACGGAACACAATTTTAGGTTATTTGAAAAGATAAACAGCGCTGAATTGGAGTTGCTTAAAAGGGATTTAGCGGATGTAAATCCAGAGATAAATAAAGACAGGGAAAAGGTAATCAACTTGTGGCAAGAAAAATTCGGCTCTGGAGAAATCCCTTCAGTAATAAACGAAATCGAGGAGTATTTTTCAGGAGGAGATTTTACACAAACCAAGTTTGCAACCTGCATTGGTAGGGTGAGAGTTCTTCTGGTTGAAGCATTAAGAAGCATTGCTTCTGGAATTTCCCAAAAAGAAGACGATAAGAAAATTAACAATAAGACTGATGAGCATGGTGTTTTTGATTACCTTAGATCAAAAAAATTCCTGAGTGATAACGAATGGCAGTTGATCAGAGCGCTACACGGTTTGGCTTCTGATAAAGGGGTGCATGAAATCTCAGCTCTTAAAGAATATGCCAGGGTAACTAAAAACATGGTTTATGAAATTCTGTTAGTCATATTGAGAAAATGAAGACGAGTTGAAACTATGGAGAAAGTAATAGCTTTTTTTAATTCTAACTTTTTTAACTCCCTTTTAGGTGTAGTTGGTATCGCTTTTGGTGTATGGCAATATAAGCGAGCGAGTAACATTCAAAAGATAGTTAATGATCATATTCGCAGTTTATATAACGACAGCAAGAAAATTCTTGAGTTCGCTAAGAAGAAAAACAACTACCAGACTATTGCAGAAAGAGCAAGGGCGGTTAAAAACAGCATAATCGGATTAGACATAATTAACAGAAATCTAAGTAGGAAAAAGATAAACCAGTTAAAAGACAGGGGTAGTTTATCTCCTGAAGAAGCAAAGGAATATAAAAAATTCTCAAGCGAATGACAAAATGAGCGAAGTTATCTTCAAGAACTTACGGACGGGATTGTGTATACGGGCAAATCTTAGTTTTCAGGGGGGCAGATTTGTTGCTGATCCGACTTCAAACTCAAATCTTCCCAGCAGTAATCCTCCTGAGA
>CAYIUZ010000144.1:0-2659 GCA_964366705.1 uncultured Gammaproteobacteria bacterium
CAGAAATCTGAGCTTTTGCTGAATCAATCCTTAGCTGGGTTAATTTTATTTGATTATCAATTACTCCAATTTGGGACGATAAAGTTTTTTCTTCACCCTGAAGCGCGGAAATTTTTGCTTGTGTCTCATCAATTTGTCTTAAAATTTCAGCTTGATTTTTTGATTGACCAGAAGTGGGAGTTGGAGTCTGAGCAACTACGGAAATTCTAAAAATAAAACCAAGAGAGACAAAAATAAAGAAGGCTAAAATTAAGTATGGTAATAACGTTTTGAATTTCATACTTTTCTAATTATACACGTAAAATAAATGCTATTTTAAATATCTTAAAACTGCGAGGTAACTGGAGAAAGCTCCTAGAATTATTGCAACAACTGTTTCAACTGCTAAAAGCTCAAGTAAAAATACTGGGGAAATTGGAAGAACCGGAATTCCTTTTAGGAAAGATGAGAGATATGGAGTTACATAAAAAAGTGCACCGATAGAAATTAACCAGCCCAGTAATGCTCCTATTAAACCATAAAAAACTCCTTCTAAAATAAATGGCCACCTTATATACCAACTCCCGGCACCGATTAATCGCATCGTTTCAATGTCTGATTTTTTCTGGGAAATTTTTATCCCAATGATCGTTACCATAATAAAGATTGAGGCCATTGAAAGAATTACGACAACTGCAAGTCCTATTTTTCTAAGAGCATTTGTCCAGGAGCTTAAAGTCGAAACAACATCTTTTTGGAAAACTACCTCCTGAACAATTGTAGATTTCTTAAGAGTGTCTGAAACTAAAGCTAAGTCTTCAATCTTATATGTGGCAATTTCTAAAGATGCGGGCAATATTTCAGCCGTTACTAAATCTAATAAGAGCGGGTCATCTTTATTTTGTTCTTTATAGATTCTTAAAGCTTCTTCTTTTGAAATAAATTTAACCTCTGAAATAAGCCCTGATTCTTTCAAAGAATTTCCAAGATCTTCAATATCAGCCGGTTTAGCTTCGTCTCTAAAAAATGCTGTCACCTGAGGCTTTGATTCAAAATAATCTACAATTCTAGTCGATCCAAAAATAATAAGTGCAAAAATTGAAAATGCCAAAAAAGTCAGCATCATCACAAATATTGCTGCTACCGCTTGATACGGAGATCTTCTTATATTTCTCCAGGTTGTACCTATTGATTTCACTTTAATGCCTCCTCAAAATCATCTGTTTTAACTTCCTTATCATTATTATTTTCAACTTTTTCTTCGTCATCAGAATTCTGCTTTGCCAGATTCTGGACAGTATCTGGCTTTGCAGAATTAGTTTTCTTTTCTTCTTTCTTTTCCTCAGAATTCTGCTTTGCAGAAGATTTATGGCCTTTCTTATCATTTACCATTTCGCCTTTATTTAATTCAATAACTCTTTTATTTAATTTTTTTATAATCTCATGATTGTGAGTTGCCATCACTACAGTGGTTCCTTTTTCATTAATATCAGATAAAAGTTTTACGATTTCCCAGGAAGTTACATCATCTAGATTTCCCGTTGGTTCATCAGCTAATAAAATGTCTGGAGAAAGAATCAGTGCGCGAGCAATCGCGGCTCTTTGGAGCTCTCCTCCTGAAAGCTGAACTGGAAATTTATCTTTGTGCTCTAAAATTCCTACCTGATTTAAGATTTCCATGGCCTGAGCAATCGCATCTTTTTTCTTTGTGCCAACCACCTCAAGCGGCAGTGTAGTATTCTCAAGAATTGTTCTATCATTTAGAAGTTTTAAATCCTGAAATATTACTCCTATTTTTTTTCTAAGCTCTGGAATTTTTCTACCTGGAAGTTTTACAACATCCCAGCTATTTACCACTACTTTTCCTTGACTGGGGAGCATTTCTCGAATCAGAAGTCTAAAAATTGTAGTTTTTCCAGATCCCGTAGGCCCAATTAAAAATACAAATTCACCTTTTTCAACTGAAAAAGAAACATCAGATATTGCAAAAACGCCTGTACCAAATTTTTTTGAAACATTTTCAAGGCTAATCATATTTGAAACTGGTGGGGACTATTAAAGAACTTCTACTCTTCCAACATCCATTAACCAGCCTGCATATTGGGCTTTTTGAGTCTGACCCCACACTTTAATTTTTTTACCTTTTACTAGTGATAAATCGACAGAAGATGAGGTGAGATAAACATACTGACTTTCTCCTCCCGGGCGCTCCAAATGATACTGACCTTCTCCTTCAATTCCGCCCTCTTTTAAGACTCCTTCTGCTGTGTCTTTAAAGATCGTTGTGTCGTTGGATCCCATGGCCGTTCCTTTTGTAACTTGGGATGAATCCGTAATATCTTTTGTTGGCTCAAGATTTGTAGTTGTACCCTTAGCAATTAAGAATCCGCTTCCTGCTCCCAAAAAGAGCATTACAATCACAACTACTGCTATCATAATTAGGGGTGATTTACCTGGTTTTGAGTCAAATTGTCGCACTAATTCTTCCTCTGTATTCTTATCTTTTTCCATAACATTAAGTTTCTGGACAACTTTAAGTAAACCACATTTGAGCTTTTTAATCAACCCTAAAGCCATTTAGGGACGGTCCTCAACTATCTTGACAACACGGGCCAAAAATGACATAGTTTTATTATATGCCTCGGGGTCCACGCTTTATTTTTCAAAATGCCTTTTATCA
>CAYIUZ010000145.1:0-2374 GCA_964366705.1 uncultured Gammaproteobacteria bacterium
CCAAAATATCTCCAATCTGATCTTTTAAAATTCTGTGACTTGACTCTTGATCGGGAGAAAGTATTTTTTCATCAGCAATAAATTCGCCGAGTGTAGATTTCTCATCATCATCCCCTATTGGTTTTTCTAACGACACTGTGTCTTGGTTTATATTTTCAATAGTATGAATTTTTTCTACTTCAACACCCATTTCAGTTGCAATTTCTTCTGACAATGGGTCACGCCCTAAATCTTGTGATAAGCGACGTACAACTTGTTTGTATTTAGCAATTGTTTCAACCATGTGAACTGGAATTCTGATTGTGCGAGATTGGTCGGCAAGGGCGCGAGTAATTGCTTGTCTAATCCACCAAGTAGCATATGTTGAAAATTTATATCCCTTTGTCCAGTCAAATTTATCTACAGCTTTAAATAGCCCCAAGTTCCCTTCTTGAATAAGGTCTAGAAGTGTGAGATCGGAACTTCTACCAACATACTTTTTGGCAATAGAAACAACGAGGCGTAAGTTGGCTTTGGCAAGGAGGTTTTTTGCCTCTTCATCGCCCTTTTCTATACGTTTAGCTAGTTCGCGCTCCATAGCCCCGCTAATGAGCGGATAACGGCCTATTTCCTTCAAATACATCTGAATTGAATCATAGGAAGACCCCTCTTTCCCATAGCCTTTTAGGCCCTTTTTATCCTCTTCGGTTTCGAGTAAATTACCCCCCTCTAAAACATCGATACCGGCAACTGCTAGGCGTTCGTATAGTTCATCAAGAAAAAGAATATCACTTTCAATGGTGGGGAAAGTTTTTAAAATATCATCATATGTAATAAAGCCACGAGATTTACCTTTTGTTATAAGAGAGCCAGCCTTGTCTTCGCGCGCTGATTCTTTTTTAGAAAGCTTTTTGGCTTTAGGAAGTTTTAGTGCTTTTTCTTCTTTTTTAGAAAATTTTTTAACTCCCCTTTTTAAAACCATCTTTTTGAGTGGTCTACCTTTTTTCTTGGGGGCAACTTTCCCTTTTTTGGCTTTCTTTTTTATTATTTTTTTCTTTTTCTTTTTCATTTGGCGGGTAAATTAATTTGTTAATTTTATATATATTTAAATGTTATGCAACTCAATCACTTTTCAACTTAACCTTAATCTCATTTATTCTTTTAAATATACTATGAGAACTTGTCATTAATTTTTCAATAACCTCTTCATTCTTCTTTTTTTCAGCCTCCTTTAATTGATACATATTGTTCGCAAGTTCTCCTTCTAATTTCATAATCTCTAAATGGGAGAATAATTCTTCTAATTCTTTTTCTAGATCATCTTTCCCGCTATAGTAAACTTCTGCTTGAAGTATTAAGTTTTCCTTCCCATCTTCCTGTGGACGAACTCCTTCTCCTGTAATTTCTTTAAATCTTTCTTTTGCTTTATCTACATCAACTAAACGACGCTCTTTTTTTTCTTCCCCTTGCCAATAAATCATTCCTAATATTTTTTCCTTGATTTTATCTTCTCTACCTTTTTCTTTTTTAATATCACTCTCTTCTAAAACTTCTACTATTTTTGCTTGTTCTTTTTTAACCTCTTCCCAAATTGGCTCTTCAGTGATATTTGTGGCACTTGCAATTTTGCCGACAAAGTGGGCTTGATCCATATTATTTCTGATGAGGGCTATGTACGGGATTACGTGTTTAGAAATTTCGAGTTTAAGAGATCTTCCATCTAAGCCACGATCCAATAGAGAATCCAAGTAAAAATCAATAATATGTTTTGCTTCTTTTATAGTTTTTGTCAAAGAATCAGGGTTACTCATTGCAAGGTCAGCTGGATCAACACCAGCTTCAAGTTTTGCAATTCGCACATCCATACCTAAAGATAAAGCCAAATCAAACCCGCGTTCTGACGCGGCAAAACCAGCCTCATCTCCATCAAAAGCCATTACAATATTCGGGCTAAAACGCTTAAGGGAGTTTAGGTGTTCTTCGGTAAGGGCAGTTCCAGATGTGGCAACAGTATTTTTAAGACCAATTTGATGAGACATTATTAAATCCATTTGTCCTTCAACAAGAATTGAAAGATCTTCCTTCATAATGGATTGCTTGGCTTTGTCGTATCCATAGAGAAGTTTAGATTTGTTATAAAGAATAGTTTCTGGTGTATTTATATATTTAGCGCTATCAGTTTCCGTACTACCATCTACAAAATATCTGCCAGAAAACCCTACGATACGCCCTTGGGAATTTTTAAGCGGAAACATAATGCGTCCGCGAAAGCGATCATAAAAACTATTGGTATCCTTGCGGATTACCAGCCCTACTGCCTCGAGATCTTCCGGGGCATACTTCTTTTTCGTCACCAAAAAATCCGAGACACTGCGCCAATGATTGGGCGCGTAAC
>CAYIUZ010000145.1:2384-2649 GCA_964366705.1 uncultured Gammaproteobacteria bacterium
TTTTTCAATTTCTACTTCAGTAAACTTTTTACTTTTCAAATGCTCTAGTAGTAGCCGCCAATCATTTCGAGCATATCCCAACTGCCAGTTATTTATTGTTTCGTCAGTTAACCCCCTTTTTTTAAGATATGCCTTAACAGTTTCGTCTTTTTCTAAATTGTCTTCAAAATATTCTGTAGCCGTTTCCAAAACTTTATAAAGCCTATCTGATTCTCCTTTTAATTTTGGATCAATGCGGGGAAGCGCAACCCCAGCTCTTTCAGCT
>CAYIUZ010000146.1:0-2635 GCA_964366705.1 uncultured Gammaproteobacteria bacterium
ATAGAAAAGTAATGGCCATAAATGATGATCAGATAAAAAACTATTTTATACTTGCGACAAACTTACCGCTGAGTGAAATACCAACAGATAAAGAAATTTCAAACAGTCCGTTGGAAATTAAGAAAAAGTTGGCATTAAGAATCGTAACAGAGCTTCACTCAAAAATAGAAGCAAAAAATGCACAAGATATTTTTGAAGGAAACATCGAAGAAGAGGTTCGAATCATAAATTTGCAGCCAAACTCAAACCCAACAGCATCTGACGTAATAATTGAATCGGGATTACTACCAAGTATGTCTGAGGTTAAAAGAAAATTCTCCGAAAATGGAATAAAAATTAACGGAGAAGTGCCAGAAAATTTGAAAACAGAAGTAAAATCCGGCTCAATTATAAGCGTCGGTCGAAATAAGGTTAAGGTGATTAAAAACTAATATGGATTTAAGTAAAAAACACAGAGTAATTCTAATAATTGTTACAAGTCTTGTCGCATTTTCGCTTATTGCAACCTCAATCCTTCCTTTTATATTGCAGTAAAAATTATGGCAGGACTTCAAACCAACATCCACTCGTTAGGTGGAATCTATAAGAGATACGCGACTTCTTTAGAAAAACTCGGCATAGTTAATATTGGCGATTTCCTATATCACGTGCCTTCACGCTATGAAGACTACTCAATAATTTCAAAAATTTCTAATATTCAGCCAGGTGAAATAGTAACAATTAGAGGGGAAATTGCGGAAATAAAAAATCAATATACAAGACGGCATTTTACTCTTCAAAAAGCAAAAGTAAAAGACGAAACTGGAGTCATAAACATTCTCTGGTTTAACCAGCCCTACATTACACGCGCAATTTCTGAGGGAGACTTTATTTCTTTGTCTGGGAGAATTGAAGAGAAAATGGGAAAGATGGAAATGGTTTCTCCCGATTTTGAAATTGGTACTTCTAATTTTATCCATACGGGAAGATTAGTGCCAATTTATCCTGAGACTAGGGGAATCTCGTCAAAATGGATCAGACGCCAAACTTTTAAATTACTAAGTGAAAATAAAAATGAATTAAGAGATTTTATGCCCAGGGAAATTTTAGAAAAAAATAATCTTGAAGATCTTTATAGCGCATTATTAAAAGTTCATTTCCCCAACAAATTAGACGACGTGGAAATTGGCAGAAAAAGACTATCGTTTGATGAACTTTTTCTGATTCAGGCCTCTTCACTTCTACGGAAAGAGGAATGGCAAAAAACTCTTGCTGGATATGCATTTAAGATTAAACCAAACGAAAAAAAGATCGGGGAGTTTATAAAAAAACTCCCTTTCAAATTAACAGACGCACAAACTAGAACTGTCGAAGAGATATTTGATGACCTATCAAAAGATAAACCAATGAATAGGCTTTTAGAGGGAGACGTTGGTAGCGGAAAAACAGTTGTCGCTGCTATTTCGATTTATATAGCATATTTAAATGGATTTCAATCTGTTTTTATGGCTCCCACAGAGATCTTAGCCCAACAACATTACAATACGCTTTCAAAATTACTTGATCCATTGGGAGTAAATATAGAACTTCAAACAGGAAGCATAAAGACTATGAAGATTAAAGAATTAAGATTAAGGAATAAAGAAAAAAATCATAAATCATCAATCATAAATCATCAATCATTTGATGTTCTGGTAGGGACTCACGCTGTTATTTCTGAAAAAATTAACTTTAATAAATTAGGTTTTATAGTAATTGATGAACAGCAGAGATTTGGCGTAGAACAAAGAGGAATCTTAAGAAAAAAAGGCAACCCGACTGCCGGCGAAGCTGGAAATCCGCACGTTCTAACTATGACAGCGACTCCAATTCCTCGCACTATTGCCTTAACTATGTACGGAGAACTTTCTCTCTCAATTTTAGACGAAATGCCTCTGGGCAGAAAAATTATAAAAACCTGGCTTGTACCAAAAGAAAAAAGGGATAACGCTTACGAATGGATAAAAAAACAAATTAAAGAGGGAAGTCAGATATTTATAATTTGTCCATTCATAGAAGAATCTGAAACCATGACGACTGTAAAAGCTGCTGCGAAAGAATTTGAAATACTTCAGAAAAATGTGTTCAAAGATTATAAATTAGCTTTACTTCACGGTAAATTAAAGTCAAAAGAAAAACAAGAAATCCTTTCGGATTTTAAAGAAAAAAAATATGACATTTTAGTAGCTACTCCTGTGGTTGAGGTGGGGATTGATATTCCAAACGCAGGCGTAATCCTAATTGAGGCCTCAGAGAGATTTGGACTTTCTCAGCTTCATCAGTTACGGGGAAGAGTTGGAAGAAATGACAGACAAGCATATTGTCTTTTGTTTACAGAGTCACTTAACCCCATGACTGCGCAAAGACTCAAGGCAATGGAAAAAACAAATATTGGAGCAGAACTTGCAGAACTTGATCTCAAACTTAGAGGACCCGGGGAAATCTTCGGAACAGAGCAGTCAGGTAGAAAATTTCTAAAAATTGCTAACTTTTCAGATTTTGATTTGATAAAAACGACAAAACAGGAAGCAGAAAAAGCTATGCCAAAACTTTCAAAATATAAAGATTTGGAAACAAAAATTAAACAAATTAACTCAAAAGAAATTTCACCAGATTA
>CAYIUZ010000147.1:0-2627 GCA_964366705.1 uncultured Gammaproteobacteria bacterium
CAAAGCGCGTGCAACTCTCCCATTTCCATCTACAAATGGATGGATTCTTACCAATTCATAATGAACAATTCCTGACCTCAAAACAGGATGAATATCTAGATTTTCCTGGTTATTTATGAATTGCAATAATTCTTCCATTTCGTGAGGAATTGCCGTACTAGGAGGAGGACGGAAAGTAACTTCTCCGGTAAGACTATTTTTGACTACTACCTGGGTTTTCCTAAAATCCCCTACCCTGTCTGGAGTTAAAATCCGGTCAGTTGTAATTCTATGTAGTTCTTTAATAAGATTCTCATCGATTCGCAAACCTTCTTTTGAACTCAAATGATCAATATATTCAATTACTTTTCTATAATTCATAACCTCTTGAATATCGCGGTCACGGGCTAAAACTTCCTTTCCCTCCATAACTTTTTCAGCCTGATCTAAATTTAATTCATTTCCTTCTATGTGGGTTCCGTAATGAACTGAGCGGACAAGAGCATCTTTTTGAAATTCTCTTTCGTAATACGGAAGAAGCGGGGCATGAGTAATTACTTCCCTGCAGGCCTCAATAATCCCAATGCTTTTGAGAATGCTATTAGTGATGGAAAATTTAGGAGTAAACATTATTCAGCGTTTAGTTATTAGCGCTTAGCGTCTAGTGTCTTAAACTGAAAGCTAGTTGCTAGACGCTAGAAGCTAAATCTGCTACAATTGTAGCATAAATGCCGAGTAATTCCCGAGAAGCAAAAAAGTTGAGTGAAGCGAAATCCGCCTCAGGCGGAAAAACGAGTGAACAAAAATTCCATATTGAGCTTGCAAAACAAATGTTGACGCTTTCTACTGCTGCATTTGGATTAGTCGCAGCTCTAGCCTGGAATGCTTTTATTCAGGAATTGGTAACAAGTTATGTAAAAAAATATCTTTCAGTAGGCGGTGCACTTGTCTCCATGGGGATTTACGCAATAATTGTTACAGCATTAGCTGTATTTGTTACCTACCAAATAAGCAGAATTATTAAAAAACTAGAAAATAAATAACTAGGCGCTGCTAATTGCTTCCCTAAATCGCTTTTCCACAGTCTTCGGAGAATCTTTAATTATGGTTTCATAAACAAATTTCGCAAAAGGAAGATCCTTGCCTGATTTTTCAATAAGATATGGCACTGAAAGAATATTATTTCTTCCCTCTACTGTACTTGCCACCTGCTGAAGTGCGTCCGAAGCGCTAAGTTTTACTAAGTATTTTCCAAATCTGAAATTTCTGCTCTCTAGACTTGAGCAAGTAAGCACCAAATCCCCCATAATGCATTCCATGGCCTCAGAATCTACTTTATAGTTAAAACCCTTACATAAATTAATGGTTTCTTTATAAGCATGTCCTATAAGCTGAGACCGGGTATTAAAAAAGAATCCCAGCCCTTCCGAGATTCCGCATAATATCGCATAAATATTTTTCATGGCTCCCGATAATTCTAAAGCTTGTGAAGAACCTGCAATCCTAATTTTAAAATAATCGTTTTCAAATATTTTTCTTATTTCCTCCGAAAGTCTGCGGTTATTGTTAATTGAGGCTAAATTAAGTAGAGTTGGTAATTTTTCTTCTACTTCTACTGCAAAACTTGGGCCAAAAAGCGAAAGATATTTAAATTCGTCTCCCAATACCTCTCTGGCAATTTCAAAAGGAAGTTTGTGTGTTCCTTTTTCGATTCCTTTAGAAGTGTTAATAATCGTGGCATTTTTAAGATTTTTTTTATTATTAGTTAAAACCTCTCTAATTGCCTGTGTAGGAATAGCCAGCACCACGATACTAGTAGGCTCAATTTCCGATTTACGATCCCAAACAATGTATTCTTGATTATTTGCTTCTAATACTGATGCAAGAGCACTTCCCCACGCTCCTCTTCCTAAAATAGTAACCATAATTTATAAGTTTTGAGTATTATAGGTCTTTTTTTGTATTTGTCAAATAAGTTTCCCCATTACCGTTGGGATCTCTGACACCAAATCGCTGGAGTTATAATATAAGCCAACTTTCTCAAACAGCGATTCCCCGGCTTTTTTATTTATAAAACTGGCCGTTTCTGCGCTTAAAAAGGCATCATTTTTCGCATAAAATGAGACTACAAGCCCAGCCAAAACATCTCCGGTTCCGCCTTTTGTCATTCCCGCATTTCCACCATTTATTTCAATCGTTTGTTCCCCATCTGAAACAATATCAACAGGCCCTTTCAAAAGTATCGTAATTCCATACTGTCTCGCCATCTCCTGAACCGCCTCCGTTCTTTTTCTTAAATCATCAATCTTAAATCTTAAATGAAAGAGTTTCGTAAACTCTTTACCATTCGGTGTAATAATAGCTGTTTTCGGTAAAATTTCAGGCTCAATTACCTGCAAACTTCCACCATCTACCACCCATTTTTTATTCGGAAATTTAGAAAGCCATTTTTCAGTTAAAACTTTAGTGTCATCATCTCCTAGCTCCATTCCATCAAGACGCGGCAAGCCTGGGCCGATTAAAATAGAATCTGCTTCGGCAATATAATCTTCAAGCTTTTCTCGTGGAACAATAATTCCGTTTACAAACTTTGATTTTAATTTCTTTATAATCTCAATCACAGCCTCTGTGTTGGTGTCATCAAGATG
>CAYIUZ010000148.1:0-2613 GCA_964366705.1 uncultured Gammaproteobacteria bacterium
TTATTTTGGAAGATTTTATCGTTGGATCATTATCCTTAATTGCTTGTAGGATTTCACTTAGTCTAGGCGTAACAAGTCGGATCTTTTCTCGCGCACGAATAATTTTTGCTTCTCGTTCTGCTCTTTGCTTGAGATCTTTCTCTGCACTCTCCCTTAGTCGAGTTTCCTCAACTAGTCTCCATCTTTCTTCTTCTTCGTGGATTTCTCTTAGTCTCCTCGCTTCTTGTTCAGCTCGTTGTTCAGCTCGTTGTACAGCTAATCTTTCTTGAGATGCCCTAAACTGATCATAAATATCCTTAGACATATTATTGGCCTGTAGTATAATACTTAAAACTCATTATTTCAAGTATGTGGGCATGCAGCGATTCTTCAATTTAGTTTTTAATATTTAGTGTCTAAAGAATCAAATTTGAAAAATGAATCAGATTAAAAAAATTTGTCAATTCTCGTGTATAATCCGAAGTCCATGGACGACCAAGAATTTGAAAAGTTGATCGGTGAAGCGTTGGATTCTTTACCTCCGGAATTTGCGAAAAAATTAGAAAACGTGGGTGTTACTTTTGAAAATTGGCCAAGCCCTGCCCAGATCGCAAAATTACGCTTGAACAGAAGAAGTTTGCTTTTTGGTCTCTACGAAGGAATTCCGCTTACTCAAAGAAGAAATTACACAGGTGTTCTCCCAGATAAAATTACAATTTTTAAATATCCGATACTTATGGTTTCACGCACTCCAGATGAAGTACGAGCCCGCGTCAGAAGAACTGTAATTCACGAAATAGGCCACCACTTCGGCCTGTCAGATAAAGAATTAAATTGACTGTGTTATAATTTTCTCATGGCGGATGAAGTAGTAAGAAATGCCTTAGATTCTCGTTTGGATTCAGGAGTGCATTTAACAGAGCCGGATTTTCAACATTTATTAGATTCTCACATAGCTGATGTAGTTTTTGAACCGGACGTGGTGACTGTTGAGGGAGAAAGAGTAAGAGGAAGAATAGAGCTGGTTGCGGAGCTAGATGATGAATATCAAGGCCAAGTATCTTTATACAGAGTCCATATAGCTACTGATCAAAGTGAAGCAGAGAAAGCCGTAACACTAATACATGAGGTGCTTCATACGCAGGATCCATTAGCAAAAGTATTAGCTAGATCAGGCGCAGATCTTGCTCAATATAAAAATTATTTCGCCCGGGAAGAAGTAAAAGTCGAAGCAGAAACACAATATTTTTTTGCAGCACATAGAGATGTCGCAATGAATGCATTGAATAGATTTGAGCATCCTCAGCCTTAATTTAATCAAGTTCCTTCTTTGTGATCCAGGGTCGCTTGAAAATTCCATAAAACTAATATAGGTCCTTAATTTGATTATTGACACACGCTTGGATCGTATGATATAAACATATTACTTTAAGACGAAAAGCCGGAAAGGTTCATGCACCTATGTGCATTTTTTGTCGATTTAAGGAGCTGCCCGCTTATATATTTTTTGAATGCCTAAATCCGATTCTAAAGACAATAAGACAAATTTTAAGCTTCGTGAAGACTGGGGAAAGAATTTTCCGGTTCTCCCTGAGCTAGATCTTCTCACAGTTCAACATGAGTCATACAAGTGGTTTGAAGAAGTTGGAATTGGAGAAGTTTTACAGGAAATATCCCCTATTGATGACTTCACAGGAAAAAACTGGACACTCACACTTAAGGATTATAGAATTGGAAAACCAACTAATGAGCCAGCACTTTGCCTCATTAAAGGACTTACCTTCGACGCTCCTCTTTATGTAAAAGCAACCCTCACTAACAAAAAAACAGAAGCAGAAATCGACCAAGAAGTATTCTTAGGAGACATCCCGAGAATGACAGAGCGCGGAACATTTATTATTAATGGAATTGAGCGTGCAATCGTAAATCAGTTAGTGCGTAGTCCTGGAGTTTTCTTTACTTCAACTCAAGATGTGGTAACAGGACAAACTCTTTACACTGCAGAAATTAGACCAGTTCATGGATCATGGCTTGAATTTACAACTACTCGTTATGAAACAATCACAGTAAAAATTGACAGAAGAAGAAAGTTCTTAGCTTCAACTTTTCTTAGAGCAATTGGAGTTTCAGATAATGATTTAATTAGATCAAGATTCAAGGATGCAGAGGCTGATGGAAAAACAAACTTCATAAATAATACTCTTACAAAAGATGAAACAGATTCACAAAACGCAGCTCTTATCGAAATCTTTAAGAAAATGCACCCAGGAGAGCCAGTAGTTTTGGACAAAGTTAAAGAAAACTTTTTTGGAATGTTCTTTAATAACCGTCGTTATGATCTTGGTGACGTCGGACGCTATAAGATGAATAAAAAGCTTAAGAATGTCCCTGGATTTAATTCAACAGAAGAAAAAATTCTTACAATTGATGATATTATTGCAACAATTTCATTCTTAATCGCTCTTTCAAAAGGACAAGATGGAGTAGATGATATAGATTCACTTGCAAATAGACGTGTAAGACGCGTAGGGGAATTGGTAGCTTCTACTGCATTTAGAGTTGGAGTTCTCAGGCTCGAACGTTCAATTAAAGAAAGAATGTCGCTTATCACCCCAGAAGTTCCAGTCACAATTG
>CAYIUZ010000149.1:0-2576 GCA_964366705.1 uncultured Gammaproteobacteria bacterium
CAATCAACTTCTGTATATTTATTTCTGGAGACATAAAATGGGGAGCAGTTTGGGTCCTCGACGTTAATACCATCGAATCAGAAAATACAGTTTTTGAAGCTATATTAGTCTGGATATTCAAATTAATGGATGCTTATGGCTGTAAACCTAGCAATCCTGATATTGTATAATACGTTTGAACCTATATGAATGATAAAACAAAAGTAGAAATATTGCCAGAAGATAAGATCGAACTTACTCAAGATCAGAAAAATCTTATTGAATTAGCCTTTGAGAAGCAAGTTCCACCGGAAGATGCTAGATTTATAGAAAAAGTTCAAATTGAGACTAAAAACGGTGGGAATCCATTTACTAAGCTGAGTGAGTATTTTACTGCAAAGTATGGGATGGACTTTGGAATGATTTTTCTTTCTGCAATTATGGGAGGGAAAGAGAAATACAAAGAAACTGTTGACTCCATTGAGAGGCTAAAAGCTTTGGATAGAATTGAGAAGAGTAAACAGAATTAAGAAGGAAAAATATCAGAAACTTCGACTTCTAGTGCTTTAGCAATTTTATTTGCCTTTGCAACAGAAGTATTAATTATTCCACGCTCTATTTTTGAATAATAGTTAGCAGACATTCCAGCCTTTTTAGCAACTTCTTCCTGAGTAAGCTTTTTTTGCTCTCTTATTTCCTTTATTTTATTCTTTTTACTAGCCATATGAAGACAGTATACCACTTTCCCAAAAATAAATAAACTATGGGTCAGTTTATAGCTATCACTCAAGCTATTTTTCTGCTAAAATTGAATTTACAAATACTCATGGGACCGATATTAATTTTTGATAAATCAACACTACAAAGCTTAAGCATTGATGAGTCTGTTTGGCTGGAAAATTACTTCTTAAACAATATTGTTCCTCTTTTTTATGTTGAAACACTAGCCGATTTATCTTTAGGCAATGGGCACGATGGAAGAAAAATAGAGGTCATAATTAAAGAGCTTGCTGATAAAACTCCTATTAACGGTTCCGCTCCAAATGTTCACCACCAACGGCTAATTGTAGGTAGTCTTCTCGGAAAATCAGTGGAAATGAAAGGAAGAATAATTGTCGCGGGAGGTTTAGGTAAAATAACTCCTGATGGAAAAGTTGGAATACACTACGATACTCCTCCTGAAGTCCAGGCAATGAACCGATGGCAAAAAGGAGAGTTCACCGAACTTGAAAGGGAATTCGCTCGAGATTGGAGACAAGCCTTATCAAGTTTGAGCTTTGATGCTCTCATTGCTCTGGTTAAAAATATTGTCCCTCAAGGCACAAAATTTTCATCACCGGCTGATGTAAAAAGATTTTTGGATGATTTTGTTAAGGGAGACTATGCCCAATTCATACATTTTGCACTGGAAGTACTATCGATACCTGAAAAGGGTCGTCCTGATATTGTAAAACGATGGTCCGAAACACGCCCAATGCCCTTTAATGAGTTTGCACCTTATGCTGCATATGTTTTGAAGGTAGATCTGTTTTTCTATCTTTGTATGATGTTGGGGTTTGAGTCGAAAGATCGACCAAGTCATAAAATAGATTTGGCATATCTCTACTATTTACCCTTCTGTCATGCCTTTGTATCTAACGACAAACTTCATGCACGGATTGCACCACTTTTTATGGAACAGGGACAAATGTTTATTAAAGGTGATGATTTAAAAAGTGGCTTTAAGCAAATTGATGAACACTTTTCTAAATTACCTGACGATGTTAAGGATCGAGGTGTGATGGCTTTTGCAACGTATCCACCAAAAGGGATAGAAACAGCAGTTCATCAAGCTTGGGATAAATTTTGTTCTGCATGGAAAAAGCATTCTAAGGAAAGAGAAGAAAATAATACTGGCCTTCCCTCCGACCCTGAACTGCTAAAACACCTCAATGAGGTTAAAGAAAAATCTCAACCCATTGACCTTCCTCAGGTTTTTCCTTCCGATATGGCAGATCACATGATTTTTACCAGAACAATAAAAACTAGAAAAGGAAAGTGGAGAACCGTTCCAAAAGAGGTAGAAGAAAAAGCTAGAAAATAAATAGTTAATACGCCCAAATTTTGTTATAGGCCTTTTACCACTTGACTTTAGTATGATAAAGCACTATAATACTTTTACAACTTAATATTACATGCGTTTGACTGGAGTCACGATCCAGGAGCAGAAGACCAAAATGTCTTACGGAAGTTGAACCGTTAAATACAACAACCGATGTCAGCCTAGCGGAGTCGGACTAAGAGCTTAAGAAGTAATTCTTCTTAAGAACTAAGGATGGGACCGCGGGAGCGGTCTTTTTTATTAAAAAGACACCTCTCGTTCCTTGTTTATCACGCGTAAGTTCGTGGTGAGCAGTGAACGGGAGGTTTTTTGTTGGGAAAAATGGTGGCTGGAGCCAAGAAGCAAGGCACTAGGTTGTGAACCTAGCTTAAGCGGGAGCATTACCCGTCAGTCACCCCAAAAGATTGAAAGGAAAAATATGGCAAATTTAGATAATAAAAAATTAAAACTGGCAATTCAAAAAGAGGGACGCTTGACCGAGGAGACCCTGGATTTT
>CAYIUZ010000150.1:0-2530 GCA_964366705.1 uncultured Gammaproteobacteria bacterium
AGATTTTTGGTATCTCCGCCGGTAATCCAAATGGTGGGGGTCACCGCGGCCTGAAGCGCTTTAATGGCCGCAACCGGAGTAGTAGAAGTGGTGTCGTTGATGTAAGTGACACCGAGTAATTCTCTGATTTTTTCTTGGCGATATGGCAAACTTTTAAATTGGGACACGATCTCACGAGCAGTCATTTCGTCGATGCCGAGGTGAGATAACAGACTCCAGGCTCCTGCAATGTTCTGTTGGTTGTGAAGGCCCGGGAGCGGTGTATCCCAATCTATAGCTGTTTGTGCACTGGGCAATTCGAGATAAAAATCACCTGGTTTTTGGTAAAGATGAATGGCTTGCTTGTCCCACTGGTAGTTTGCCATGTCCGGATATCTATTTAGGTGGTCGGGGTAGATATTGGTCAATAAGGCGTAGTTGGGGCTGACTTTTAAATCATGAAAGTTATATCTATCAAAACAACCAAGCCGGAACCGGTTTTAATAAGTTACCTTGAAAGGAACTGTGGCGTTTGGACAAAGGGTTTAACAATTTATGTTTTACCTGATAATGCCACCAATTATTTCCAAACCCCGGGTAGATTTAAAAGTTTTTGTATCAGTACAGTTTTTGGTCGGATAAACATAACAAGCCAAAAGATTAACGAAAGCAAACTATCGACAGTTCAAATGGCGGAAATTATCTTTGGGGCATCAGATGGGTGTTGCATAATGCTATAAAATACTATACAGTAAAACTATGGAAGAATTATACACCACAAGACAAATAGCAAAAATGCTCGGTGTCAAAGCTGTCACGATAAGAAGGTGGGTTGCGAAGGGTGAACTTCCTGCAATTGACCTTGGTAAAGAATATAGAATTTCTCAAGAAGATTTTCAAAAGTTTCTTGAAAAAAGAAAGGTTAAAAAATGAAAGTTGCTTTATACTGTCGAGTTTCAACAGAATCTCAAGAAGAACAAAAAACGATAGATTCTCAAATTTCTGCTTTGGAGGAGTATTGCAAAAAGAACAACTATATAGTTACAGGAAAGTATATCGACAACGGGTACAGCGGTACCCTTCTTGCTAGACCTGAACTTGATAGACTAAGAGATGATGCTTCAAAAGAGATTTTCAATGCTGTTTTAATTCATTCTCCGGACAGATTAGCAAGGAAGTATGTTTATCAGGAGTTGGTTATTGAAGAACTAAAACAAAAAGAAGTTCAAGTGATTTTCCTTAACAGGCCAATAGCGGAGACTCCGGAAGACCAGCTTCTTTTGGGAGTGCAAGGAATAATTGCCGAATATGAACGAGCAAAGTTCATGGAACGAACAAGGAGGGGGAGACTTCATAGAGCTAAAAGTGGCCATATTTTGGGGAATATACCTCCTTATGGGTACAGATGTATTACAAAGGGAAAGTCAAAAGATGGATATGCTTATTATGAAATTAACAAGGAAGAAGCAGAGATTGTAAAACTAATGTTTAATCTTCTTGTCCAAGACCAGATGACAACTTATGGATTAATGAGCGAGCTGATAAATAGAGGTATAAAAGCTAGGAATGGTAAGAATTGGGGGAGATCAAGCGTTCATAAGGTATTAAGGAATAAAACTTATACAGGAATTACTTATTACAACAAACATTACGGAGTGCCCTCTCAAGCAACAAATGGAAACGGAGAAATTAAATATCACAGGCGAAAAAATACAACATTCAAGTTAAGGCCGGAGGAAGAATGGATTCCCATAAAAGTACCTTCAGTAATTAATGATGAGCTGTTCGAAAGAGCACAAAAACAACTGATGGCCAATCTTAAATTTGCAGTAAGAAACACAAAGCAAAAATATCTTCTAAGGGGTTTGATCAAATGTGGTGTTGACAGAAGGGCGTTTTTTGGAGTACCTATGCACGGTAGGCCATATTATCGTTGTGCAGGAAAGAATAAGCTGGTAAGCGAAGTTCCATGCCCTTCATCATCTATAAGCGCAATAATACTTGAACCGATTGTTTGGAAATCAATTAAGGAGCTTATGGGCAATCCGGACTTAGTTTTAGATCAACTGAAACGTAGGCAAGAGGAAAGAAAGAGTGGAAAATCTAAGACTAAAGATCAGATTTCGAAAGTTAGTTCTCAATTGGCTAAACTAAAGATGGAAGAGGGGCGTTTACTAAAAGCGTATAGTGAGGGAGTAATCAGCCTTGAGCAACTTAAGGAAGAGAATCAAAGGGTAAAAGAAGAAAATTTAAAGCTGGAGCAGAATAAAGAGGGTCTTAGAAAAGAGGGTGCCAGTGGAGAAATTGAAGAATTTAAAGCAATAACCATTAAAAACTATCTTATGCATTACAAGGACACAATGGATAATATGCCATTTGAGAAAAAGCAACAGTTTTTAAGGTTAGTATTAGACCAAGTGATGATACAAAATAAGGAAATTATCATGACTGGAGTACTTCCTGCAGGCCAAAATGTAACATTAAGTCCACAACCTCTTTATGCAGGGAACTCCGGGAGCAGGAAAAACAATGCTGGCCCGGGCAACCGCCG
>CAYIUZ010000151.1:0-656 GCA_964366705.1 uncultured Gammaproteobacteria bacterium
TGTTTTATTGTAGCCTCGCAAGGCGTCCCCTTGCGAGGCTACTTTGGTTTCGTATCTTAGATCTGGGTTTTGGGTAGGATCTTTTGGTTTCACTAGTTAATTTTAATGCTATTTATGACTTGGTCAAAAACTGCCTCGTTAAGAATTTCCCCAGAGTGTTCCACTACTAAAGCACCTTGACCGTATCTTAGATAAACGTAAAGTGTGGGAATTCCTTTCCCGATACCTTCTTTTATGGTTCCAAACATTTTTACCCCGTTTGGTATTTGTTTTTCAACTAGTTCAGTCAAGTTTTCCCGTCCAGCTTCTACTGCTTGTTCGTAGCTTTTATTTACTCCATTTCGCCTAGTATCAATATTTATTCCTGCCTCACTTGGAATACTTGCACTTTCTTTAGAAACTACATAATATCCCTTTTCCAGTTCATTAGCTTTATAGTCAGAAGGAAAACTAAATGAAATATCGTCTTTCTCAAATTCGGTAGATCCAGGAATAGTTTGCCTTTCGATCTGTTCTTTTTCTTTATCATCAATAAACTGCGGATCATCTACAGATTTATTTTTATTCAATATAAAAAATCCTAAAATTCCAACCATGACTATTATGATTAGAGCAATAAGAATAAAAAGTTTTTTTAAATTATTAGGATTAGTATT
>CAYIUZ010000151.1:666-2527 GCA_964366705.1 uncultured Gammaproteobacteria bacterium
TCATCTGTTTCTGGCATTAGACATCTGGGGGTAGAATCAAAACAAGATGGTCTCGGAATACACGAAAGTTTAGGATCGGTAAATTTGCCTGTACTGAGCGGAGCGAATGTAAAGGTAGAGAGAATTTGATCAAATATTTTCAGGTCATTTTCTCGCGTGCAAAAACCTAGGCCTGCATATGAAAGACTGTCATAAGTTATATACCTATAAGTACATTTAAACTCAGCCAATGGGATATCTTTTACTTCAATGACTGTGTAATTGTTACTTCTATAGTTATTGACTCCATATTTGTTAATTGCAGATTCTCTTTCGGAACTTGTGAATATGTCACTAATAATAAACTCTTTATCGCTCGTCCCACTGGGTCGCTTGGCGTCCTTAATTATGAGAAATGGAGCTCCTCCAGGGGCCCTTAGATAAGTATTATTATCAAAACTATTAGGCAGCTCTAATGACCAATTATTAGGATATTTTAATGAAAAATTTATTTTAGGATCTTAATAAGTTTCCCAATCTGCGGTGGAGTCGTTAAGGAGTAGTAGATTTTTTTGTTCTTCTTCAGAAAGAACTTGGGTAAAGCTTCTTCCATCTGATGTGCGGCATGTGGCAGGATAAGATTCTGCCACTGGGAATCCTGCAGCTGCACAACTTTCAAAATCACTTATAGCTTTTATTTTTTGCTGATCTAAATAATACTTTCCTCCCAAAACTGAAGTTCCAATAATGATTAGTAAAACCATAAAAATAATTCCCAGAAAGAATTTAGACTTGAAAATGTTTGGTTTATTGTAGCCTCGAAAGGTCTCACCTTGTGAGGCTGGAGTTGTATGTTCGGGTAGCTCTTTCTCGGGAAGAGGGAGATCTAGCTCTGGCTTTGGTAATAATTCTTCATTTTCCATTAAAAGTTAAATAATTTTGGATCAAGACTTTCGTATTCTGGCGTAAGTGGCCCATACACAACTGTTGAAATCTTCCATCCGCCTTCATTTTTCGATTGAAACGCAATCATCGTATCGGTTCCTTGAACAGGTTTACCTCTGAATACAATTAGTGCCCTGTTGCCAGATTCCTTTTCTCCTACGATAATAAAGGGAGCATATAGGTCAAAGAGATTTTTAATTTCGTTAGCATATTCAGTCTTTGGTAAAATTGATCCTTCGCCTTGATTTCTCCCGAGCCAATATCCGGTTCTTATTTCACCTTTTGAAGCTCCTTCGCAAATTGCTTGCACAATTCCCTCCGAGGTAGGATCACATTCGATTTCATCAATTCTTTGCAGACTAATTATTGCGTCAAAATCCTCATTCTTAACCGTATTAGATAAATTGTCTAAAAAATCATTAAAATCTGCGGAAGTAGAGGCGGAAGCTGGGGTAGGCTGTGGTGTAACTTCTTCTACGATTGGTGTTTCTTCCGGGGTTGGTGCGGGTTCATCACTTGTTATTATGTTTTTCCAAAAGAAAACTCCGACTGCTGCAAGAATTATAAGTAAAAGTACTACGACTAAAATTATTGGGAGTTTTGATTTAATTCCAGATCCTTTAGGCTTGACAACTAATCCATTTGATTCCTGCGCAGGTTGATTGGTATCACTGGTTGGTGTTTGTATGGATGGTGGAGGAGAAGCTGCGGGTGGTGTTTGATCCAAAACTGAGGGAGTTTCTGCTGGCTTATCGTCGTCCATAGGTAGAGTATTTCAATTTTCTGCCTGTGTGTCAATGGTTCGGCAAGCTCACCACAAGTTATTGGCAGGGATTAAATTCACATTTTGGTCCGCTTCTGCCTACATAGCTTCCATCCGGGCAAAGTTTGGCTTCCATTGTGCAGAAAACTTGATCTTCGTTAGCGCTAATTGGGG
>CAYIUZ010000152.1:0-2522 GCA_964366705.1 uncultured Gammaproteobacteria bacterium
AGAGCAGGTTGTCGCTAACTCAAAAGCTCTCGCTAAAGCATTAAATGGATACGGTTTTGATTTGGTATCAGGCGGAAGTGACAATCATTTAATTTTAATTGATCTTAGAAATAAAAATGTAGATGGGGCAACTGCAGCAATTGCACTTGAAGTTGCTGGAATAGTTCTAAACAAAAACGGAGTGCCATTTGATCCAAGCCCTCCTTTTTATCCAGCAGGAATTAGGCTTGGAACTCCGGCAATTACTACTCGAGGGCTTAAAGAAAAAGATATGTTAAAAGTTGCAAAGTGGATGAACGGCGCCATAGAGGAAGTCGTAGGAAAAAATCTACCAACTGATAAGGAAGAAAGAAAAGAATATTGGAAAGATTACAAAATGAAGGTTTGGAGAAATAAAAAGCTCTTAGGAATCGGGCAAGAAGTAAAATCTCTAATGAAAAAATATCCTCTACCATAGATTTAGTTGACAATATGGTTGAAACAATTAATGGCAGATTAAATAGCGTAGATGGAATTCCAGGACATCTTTTTAGAGATACGAGAGGACGGTGGAAAGATAGGGGTAGTGTAATAAGAGCCATAAGTCACAGGATAGTAAATATTTCCTCGGATAGCCCCGCAGTTTTAGAAGAACACTTAAAGGGAGAAGATGCGATAGGAAAAGTGAGGAAATTAAAGTATTTCGATCTTGAATCTAGAGCTCAAATCGTTGATTTTGATGGTGAGCCTATATCAAGCTCGGAACATCTTTCGGAACCCTCACTTTTTCCTGAACCAGCAATTCAGGTTGAAGAAAGGGTCGTTTATTCAGGAGGAGAAAAAGCGCCTTTTCCCGTAAGGGAATTAGTACTTCAGAAATTACTTATTCCTAGATATAGATCTTTTTTTAGTAGTATTTTAGAAAGAAGCGGATAAGTAATACAAATAGACTCTCTTGCAAACTCAGGCTAATTTTAATATAATACCTCAATCACTCACATCTGATAAGTTTGACCTGGTAATTCCGAAATCAGATGGCGGTTCGGACCCCACTTCGCTTAAAAGCTTCGCGGGGCAAGGCAATAAATATGAAAGATATTACATTAGAACAACTTCTTGAAGCAGGGTGCCATTTTGGTCATCAGGTAACTCGCAGTAATCCTAAAGCTCGTGACTTTATTTTTGAAGCTAGAGATGGAATCCACATTATTGATCTTGCAAAAACAAAAGAAGGTCTTGAAGACGCTGCAAAATATCTAAAAAATCTAGGAAAAAATCCTACCTCTACACTTCTTATAGTTGGAACAAAAAGACAAAGTCATGAAGTTCTTATTAAAGAAATTGAAAGAGCAAAAGGACAAATAAAAGGAGACTCAGGGCTTTACTATGTTACAAACAAGTGGATTGGCGGACTTTTAACTAACTTCCAGGAAGTCAGTAAAAACTTTAAAAAGCTTATTGATTTAACTCATAACTTAGCTACTCCATCCGCACAAGAAGGTTATACGAAAAAAGAAGTTGGTGGATGGGCTAAGGAGAGAGAAAAATTAAACGGATTTTATGGTGGAGTTTTCCAAATGACCAGAAGGCCAGACGCACTTTTTATAATTGATTCTAGGCTTGAAGATTTAGCAGTTAGAGAAGCGCTTAGAATGAATGTTCCAAGCGTTGCTATGGTAGATACAAATGCTGACCCAGCACTCGTTGATTATGCGATTCCTGCAAATGATGACGCAGTTGGAAGTTTGGAGCTTATTATTGGATATCTTATGGACGCATGGGCTGAAGGAAAAAATTCTATTAAAGAAAAACTTGTAGAAGAGAAAAAACCAGAAGTTAAAAAAGCAAAAAGTGGCGCATCAGCTCAAGAAGTAGTAGCACAAGCTTTAAAAGAAGAAGCTAAGAAAAAAGCTCCTGCAAAGCAGAATTCAGAAAAGAAAACACCAGCGAAAAAAGCTCCTGCAAAGAAAGCAGCTAAGACAGAAAAGAAAAAGGCTTAGTTTGTAAATTATGGCAATCGATATTGAATTATTAAAACAAATTAGAGAAGAAACCTCAGCATCTATTGCAGACTGCAGAAAAGCACTCGTTGAAGCAGACGGAGATTATAAAAAGGCAATTGAATGGCTCAGGAAAAGAGGAGCAGAAATAGCTTTAAAAAAAGCAGATCGCGAAACATCCCAAGGAGTAGTTGAGTCTTATGTTCATGGAAATGGGAAAATCGGAGTAATTGTCGCACTTCTTTGTGAGACAGATTTCGTAGCTAGAACTTCGGAATTTAAAGATCTAGCTCATGAAATTGCGATGCAAATTTCAGCAATGAATCCAAAAAATGTAGAAGAACTTCTTTCTCAGGAATATATTAGAGATCCGAAACTTAAGATAGAGGATTTAGTAAAAACTACCATTGGAAAAACAGGGGAAAACATAAAGGTCAGAGAATTTAGTAGAATAGAATTATAATTATTAGAGTGTCATCCTGAACTTGTTTCAGGATCTAGATGCCGAAACAAGTTCGGCATGACAAGAAAAGGAATTAAACT
>CAYIUZ010000153.1:0-2510 GCA_964366705.1 uncultured Gammaproteobacteria bacterium
AATTAGAGGATTTTTTTATGAAAGATATTAGAAATGTTGCCATAATTGCTCACGTTGACCACGGTAAAACTACTTTGGTTGATGCGCTTTTAAAGCAATCAAAAACTAAAATGCACAAAGACACAGCAGAGTCTTTGATAATGGACAGTAACGAGCTTGAACAAGAGCGCGGTATTACCATTTTCTCAAAAAACGCTTCAGTTATCTGGAAAGATACAAAAATAAATATAATTGATACTCCAGGACATGCTGATTTTGGAGGAGAAGTAGAAAGAGTTCTTAAAATGGCAGATGGCTGCTTACTTTTAATTGACGCTAAAGAGGGACCAATGCCACAAACTCGCTTTGTTCTTAAAAAAGCGCTCGAAATGAAACTAAAAATAATAGTAGTAGTTAACAAAATTGATAAACAAGATGCAAGAATAAATTATGTCTTAGACAAAACCCTCGATTTATTTCTAGATTTAGGTGCAGATGACGAATCTGCGGATTTTCCTATTATTTATGCTTCAGCCAAACAGGGCCTAGCTGGAACAACTGACAAACTTTCGGAAATGACTGATATTAGTCCTATTTTTGACATGATTCATGAACTTATTCCTGCACCATCTGGAGATATTAATAAACCTCTACAATTTTTAGTAACAACTCTTTTTCGCGACACACACAAAGGTAGAATTGCAGTAGGACGCATATACAACGGCAGTTTTAAGAAAAATCAAGAAGTAAGCCAAATTAAAAGAGATGGGACTATTCTAAAACACAGGATTACCTCACTGGTAACATTTGTGGGACTAGATATAATGGAAATTGAAGAAGCATTTACGGGCGACATTGTGGCTATAGCAGGAATTTCAGAACCCACAATCGGAGAAACAATCTCAGATCCAATTAACCCAACACCCCTTCCGCTTCTTTCTATCGAAGAACCAACCATTCAAGCAACTTTTATGGTTAACAATTCTCCTTTTGCAGGAAGAGAAGGCGAGTTCAAAACTTCACGTCAGATTCGAGACAGATTATACAAAGAACTAGAAACTGATATGGCACTCCGAGTCCAAGATAATGCTAACGGCTGGTTAGTTTCAGGCAGAGGAGAACTTCATCTAGCTATTTTAATCGAACGCATGAGACGCGAAGGATTTGAATTTCAAGTCGGACGCCCACAGGTTATAAATAAAATTATCGACGGAAAATCACTTACTCCATATGAAAAAGTTTACTTAGAAGCGCCCGTTGAATATAGCGGAGCCATTATGCAAAAAATGGGAACTAGACGAGGCGAGTTAAAAGACATGAGAACTGAAAATGGAATATTATTCATGGAATTTATAATTTCTACTAAAAATTTATTTGGATACAGAAGTGAATTTGTAACTGACACAAAAGGACTTGGAATCATGAATACATTATTTTTTGAATATGCGCCGGATTCAGGATTTTCAATTCAAAGAGACCAAGGTTCATTAATTTCTTTTGAAAATGGAGTAACAACAGGATATTCGTTAACTAGCATTCAGGATCGTGGCACACTTTTTATAGGTGCTGAAACTCAAGTTTATAGAGGACAGGTAATTGGGCAAAATTCCAGAAATGATGATATGAGAGTAAACGCTTGTAAAACAAAACAACTAACAAATCACAGATCAAAAGGGGACGGAGTATCAGTTTATTTTAAAACACCTAAAACAATGGACCTTGAAGATGCACTTGAATATATAGCAGATGACGAACTTGTTGAAGTAACACCTAAAAACATCAGAATCAGAAAAGTAATTTTAGACGAATTAGAAGAAAGAAGAAAAAGAGCACAAGGACTTATATAAAATGTATTACGGCAATTCAAACAGAAACTCCTTTAACGGAGAGAGAAACAACTTCTCAAATAGCAATCCCAGAAATCATGGAAACGGCCGTTCTTTTGCTGGCAATAGACAAAATATTAAAAAATTAAACCCAAATCTTTTTGTTAATAAAGCAAATCTAGAATTAGAGCAAGATAATTTCATACCAAACACCAGCTTTGAAACTCTTCAGATTGACGAAAAACTAAAAAGAAATATTCTTGAACATGGATACACAACTCCTACCCCAATTCAAGACCAAGTAATTCCTGCGATAATTAATGGTAGGGACGTAATTGGAATCGCAAATACGGGTACAGGCAAGACCGCTTCATTTCTTATTCCTCTAATTAATAAAGTTTACAGGAATCGTTATGAAAGAGTTCTAATTATGGCACCTACCCGTGAACTTGCCATGCAAATAAAAGATGAATTTAAATTTTTTGCAAAAGGCACAGATCTAGAGGCTTTAATTTGTATAGGTGGAGCAAATCTTCACAGACAAGAATCTAACTTAAGACAAAATCCTCATTTCGTAATTGGAACCCCTGGAAGACTTAAAGATTTAGTTCAACGCAGAAAATTAAATCTTATGATGTTTCAAAATATAGTACTCGATGAAACAGACAGAATGGTTGATATTGGATTTATTAATGATATTAAATA
>CAYIUZ010000154.1:0-2506 GCA_964366705.1 uncultured Gammaproteobacteria bacterium
GCTCAAGGGCATATTACATTAAAGCTTTTGCCCTGATTTTACAGGTAATGCCTGAAAAACGCGTTTATTTTCTAAATAAGATTAAAGAATATGCAGCCTCATTAGTGTTTTCATTAAACAAAAATTCTAAAAAATCATGGACATGGTTTGAAAATAGTCTTAATTATAATAATGCTTTGCTTTCGGAAAGTTTGCTAATCGCAGGAGATGTTTTGAAAAATGAAGCATATTTTAATAAAGGAGAAAGTTCTTTACAGTTTTTAATTAAAAAAACATTTTCAAAAACTTATATGCCAATTGGACACGCGAAGTGGTACAGGAATAATCATAAAAGAAGTATTTATGATCAACAGCCAGAGGATCCCGCATCGATGATTTTTGCATTAGTTACCGCGCATAAATACACACATGACGAAAAATATAGAAAATTAGCAAACATCTGCTTCAGCTGGTTTCTTGGAAATAATAGCCTCAAACAACCGCTTTATAGCTATGAAAATGGGGGCGTTTATGATGGATTGCATCCAGATCGCGTCAATCAAAACCAAGGCGCTGAGTCTTTGGTTTCATATCTTATGTCTAGTCACATGATACTAAATTTAAATTAAATGAAATTAAAATATATTAAGCATATTTTCCCAGATATTCAGGTTGCGCGATTCAATATGGCTGTCTGGCAAAAATCCGAAGAGGACTCTTTAAGTTTTATTGGTCGAGAAGTCGCGACCGCGGGTGAAAAGGGAGAGCCTGATACCGGAATACTTAAGCTTTTTGAGGTAAATGAAGATGGTTCAATTATCAAAGAAAGAGTTATCTGGAGACCCATATATGAAGGAATTAATCTAGAAGATCCAAGAGTACTTGAGCTGCCTAACGAAAATTTGATAATTGGATTAACGGCTGTGCTTCGAGATAAAAAAGGACTACCCATCCCCCTCCCTGCAATTGTAAAAATTGACTCAATCGATACTTGGAAAAAAGAATTGCCGCCTTTTCTTATTATTGATTCATTTGGTCCGGGGAAAAATCTCACACCCATAAGTAAGCATACTTATCTATTTCGTCCTGATGCGCCTGAGTATTTCCATAAACTACTGGTCTTTTCTTTACATTCTCAAATTCCTGAGAAATTAGGAGATATAGTATTTCCTACTAATTTAAGATGGGCTAGTTGGAGAATCGGAACCACTATGCCTCCAATCTGGCTCACTCCAAATGAAGCGCTTTTTATAATACACGGGATTTCAATTGAAAAAATAGACGGAAAAGAAAAATATATTTATAGTATTGGAAAAGCGAAGTTAATTAGAAATAAAAACAAATTTGAGGTTATAGTTGGAAAAGACCCTATTCTTACCCCCGATGATTTCTTAGATGAAAATGGAATCGCATTAATTAAAGAGTTGCATCCAGAGCTAAGGCGTGTAGTTTATTCTTGTGGAGGAGTAATTAAGAAAAAATCACCCGATATGCTTTCGTTATACGTAAATGTTGGAGATAGAACCACTTTTGAAGTTAAATTGTCTCTTGAGGAATTAAAGAAAGATCTTTTTAAATAAGAGAGCTATATTTAGAAATAAAATCAGCTGTTTGACTTGAAAGTGAAAGTTTTTGAAGCTCCTTTAAAGTAAAGAAATCTAAAAGTTGGTCCTCTGCTCTTTTAATTTGATTTACATTGTCATCAGTTAGTCTGGCGTGATAATAGGATTCCGTTAGGCATTCTACTTCTTCTACTTTTATGCCCATCTCCTTCTCTACTTTCTTCAGAAGGGTATTTCTTATTGGTTCTTTCTTTTGTTTGTCCCCTGCTATAAAAGACCAGGCATCTTTTATTTCATCAATCGGGCTAGTTTTCTTATACATCAGAAGTGCCTTACCCTTATACGTTAGAAGAATTAAACCTGGGGTTTTATCCACATACCCATTATAGTCCTTTTTAAGTAGAAAAAGTTGAGCAGAATGCTGTGGGACATAAAGTCCCATAAAAAGTTTTCAACTTTTCAGGGTAAACAACCCTGACTGCAAGAGCCTCTGCTGGGAAGCCTGGATTCGAACCAGAATAAACAGATCCAAAGTCTGTTGTCCTACCATTAGACGACTTCCCAGCACAAACTCCTGCGATTGCGGGCAGGCCATTAAACGATCCCCCCGCCTGCAACGTTTTGTGTAGCAATGCGGGCAGGGCAATGTATTTCGATTATACCTAAATTAGCCTCTAATAACAACATTTTAGCTTCATTTTTGATATAATTATAATTATGTCGCGGTGGCCCGCCTAGACTCGACCATCTTCGCGTAGCTCTGCTAGGCGAGTCGTTTAGTCGAGGCTGGCGAAATGGTAGATCCTGCGTCTTGCCCGAGTGGTGGAATTGGTAGACGCGCACGCTTCAGGTGCGTGTGTTCGTAAGAACTTGGGAGTTCGAGTCTCCCCTCGGGCACTAAAAAATATTGCGATATTTTTCAGTGTAAACACTTTTAATAGATCGGAAGAGCACACGTCTGAACT
>CAYIUZ010000155.1:0-2505 GCA_964366705.1 uncultured Gammaproteobacteria bacterium
GATGCTGGTATCTAGGTTCGAGTCCTAGTCCCGCAGCTCTGTTTATAAGATTAATTTCAACATACATCTATAATTCGCTATAGCGTGAATTAGATGTAGTATAAATAGTAGGAGTAAGCGTGTGAATAAGTTGAACTAGCTGATATACTTTTTACTATGAAAGACATTGAGAGAAAAGTAAATAAAATCAAAATAGAATACATTTCAAAGGATCTCAACTTCAATCTCCATCAGAGTAAAATCAATTTTTAAATGAGCTGGACAACAATGCTTACAATAGGGATTCACATTTTAATAAGTAAGGTCAGTTCAGTTATTGGTTGGTTTGAGAATAATTCTCTCACAATATCTAGTTGGGCTGAGTTTATAGCTAACTCAGTAGCAATTTTTGCAGCGTTGTATGCTTGGCGCTACTTCAGAAGGTATCTTAAAAAGAGAAAATTTTATTCTGGTTTATATACATTATATCTCCATTGCTTAAGGACTGATTACGGCCCTTTTCAGGATATAAAATTTATATACAAATGCTCACTTCTTGTTAATGAAGATTACACTGTCAGTGGAATAATTGAAAAAATTGCAGAAAAAACTAAAGACACTTCAGAATACACGGATTGCATAAAAGAAAATGCTACAGATGTTCGTGGTCAGTTTTACGAGACAAAACAATTCCGAATTCCGAAGGATAGATTGGTATTAAACTTTATAGAAAACAATAGTATCAGAAAACCTCTTGCACAAATCGACCTACTTAATCTTGGAAACGGAGACTTTCATGGAGAATATTATTCTACTGCAAGTAATGCAAGCGGTGCTGCTCATATGATTCCTGTGACTAAAAAGTATTTTAATATCAACGAGTATCAAAATCGCTTACTATCTCTTTTGCGGGTCGGATTGAATAGGGCTGAGCATTGGAGATTTATTGTTGCATATCATCAATCAAAAAATCTGTATAAAAAAATTGACCCCAATTCGCTAGAATTCTTAAAGAAAATAGCTATCTTAGTAGAAGATAAAAATTTTTTAAAGCACAAAGGATACAGAATAAAAAGCATTATTAGAGCAATAATCTCTCAGATTTTATGCGGAAAACTAGGCTATCTTAGAAGCGGGGGTTCAAGTATTACCATGCAGTTAGTAAGAACTTTATGTTTAGATTTTCAGCAACCCATAATTAAAAGAAAAATTGGAGAGATAATTTTAGCAAAAAAATTTGAAGAAATTTTAAGTAAGGAAGAGATTATTATGATGTATTTAGTATCCGTGAGAATCGCAGACAAAATATTTGGAGTACAGTCTATAGAAAACTCTATATTAATGAACCTCACACAATCACAATGCCTGGCAATTGTATATTCAATCTCTTTAGTAAAGTTTGAATCTGATTCAGAAAAACAAATGGATAGGTTAAAATATTATGTAAATTATTTGAATAATAACGGGTTTGATATTAATTTTGCTGAGACATTTAATTACTTAAAAAAGCTCAATAGCTTATGATATTCTAGGTTTATGCAAATTACTAAGGGCCTACCGCTTGAGGAAATCAAGAAAATAAAAGTCAATGAGACTAACGAGCCCTTAGTTGAAATTGAGAATACCGAAAGGGTTGTTCTTTTGGAAGACCATAGGTACCTTGATGCTCGTCTAAGAAAATCTGCCAAAAATTTGCTATCCGTTGCTGCAAATAACCTTCCTACAGGGTATAAGCTTTTAATCGTTACGGCTTATAGGCCTGTTTGGATGCAAAAGGAGTTATACAGGAGAAGGGAGAAACAAATAGCTAAGGCCCACCCTTTTCTCATGATCTTTCAATACCCCAAATGGAGAAAACTTGTAAATAGTTATACTGCTCCCCCTGGAGGATCTTCTCATCAGTATGGAGGAGCTACAGACGTAGCCGTCATTGATCCTCAAGGAAAAAGAGTAGACATGGGCACCTCTCTAACCGGCTATGGAGTTATGGTTCATACTGAAAATGACTTAATTACAAATGAGCAAAGAAATAATAGAAAAATGTTGTATGAAGCGATGACGAAAGCGGGTTTCGTCAACTATCCTCTGGAGTGGTGGCACTATTCTTATGGGGACCGTATGTGGGCCGCGTATTCTAGAAAAGACGCGTGTTTTTATGGCCCAATAGACGAATAATAGTTCTAACTTCATCCAAGAAGCCCAGCCAAGAAATAGAATCGCCGTTTTTAGGAGATATTATAAAACGGTGGGGATTGCTCCCGTGTGACTTAAGAATTACTTTTCCTCTTTGTCTAAAATTTCAAGATAATTTTTTACATTTATGTTTAATATCGTGTATATGTGGATAACTTACTGTTGCATACTTTCTAATTACTTTCTATAATAGCAATATGATTACAAAGAAGCAAAAGCAGGTTTTTGATTTTGTAAAAGAGTATCATGTCAAAAATGACTACGCCCCCTCTCTTGAAGAAATCAAGAAAAAATTTAAACTCGCTTCCGTTTCTACTGCTCACTATTATATTA